>DAICZM010000481.1 GCA_027311145.1 Ktedonobacterales bacterium | reverse complement strand
GGATCAACACCCAGGTGCGAAGTTCGTCTCGAAGTGCCACGGGATACACCTTTCCTTACCTCCGCTCGCTTGAATTTTCTTTCAAGTATAGCGGATTCTTGGGGGCTGTGGCTCACTTTTGGATCAGCGAGTGGCTCACTCTCATGATAGCATTTACAACAAAATCAGGGTAAGCTCACATTGTGATATCATAGGATGAAAGTCACGCAATGAATAAGCACGTTCTCTCAAATTCTCAGCAAATACATTCTACAATTTGTCTCGCTTACTCACCTCAGGCAGAGAGCAGTTGGAAAGAGACGAAACCCTCCAAACCTTCCTGCTTAGCTGCCAAAGGTGTGGTCAACGAGTGAAAGCCAGGCGTTGTTGCTTGGTACGGAGGCTATCATGCGCAAGATCGTTGTAGCAGAGTTTGTGTCGTTGGACAATGTCATACAAGCCCCTGGTGGCGCAGAAGAAGATACCGAGGGCGGCTTCATCCACGGTGGTTGGACTTGGCCGTTCTGGCACAATGACATTGGCGCGCATTTTTTTGAGGCAATGAGCCACTGTGACGCACTGCTTCTGGGGCGCAAAACTTGGCAGATACACGGCGGAGCCTTCGAGCCAATGTCACCCGGTGACCCGTTTGGCGATCTCATGAACACCACGACCAAGTACGTTGTTTCCACCACCCTGACAACAACTTCGGCTTGGCGCAACTCCACCTTGATAAGTAGTAATGTGCTCGAGGAGGTGCGCGCTTTGAAAGCCCAGTCCGGTAAGAATATCCTCATCGATGGCAGTAGCGTACTGGTACATACCCTGGCCGAACACGATCTCATTGACGAATATAGCCTGCACGTTTACCCTGTTGTGCTTGGCAGTGGCAAGAAGCTCTTCCCTGAGGGGCTACGCGTTGACCTGCGTCTGCTCGAATCCCGGCCCTTGCCATCAGGCGTTGTACTCATGCACTATGCACACGCCTGATGGGCCGACAAAGAGAAAATCTCGTGGAGGAATCAGAGTACCAGTGTCGTCTCTTGTGCTGTATTCGCACTGCTCCCGAACTTCTTGAAGGGAAGGGGTCCTTTTGATGTCTGCCTTGTCTGAAGATTTTATCCAATTTATGCGCGCCGTCTACGGCACAGAGGCGGCCAATGCTTGGTTTCAACGCCTCCCTTCTCTTTTAGAAGAATGCGCCCAGCGATGGCAACTCAAGCTCTTGCCCCCGTTTGAGCATCTCTCTTTTCACTATGTGGCACCAGCGGTACGTGCCGATGGCACACCCGTTGTCCTGAAGACGTGCGCGTTTTCCGATGAGTTTGAATATGGGCTGGTCGCGCTGCGTCTCTTCAATGGGCGAGGCATCGCTCGTCTGTTGGCGTTTGACGAGGAACACAAGGTGATGCTGCTGGAGCGTTTGCAACCAGGAACGATGCTGGCGTCACTGGTGCCGGAACAGGATGAGCAAGCCACCTCCATCCTAGCCGAGGTCATGCGTCAACTTTGGCGACCGGCACCTGCAGCGCACACGTTTCCGACGGTTGAGCAATTGGGACACGGATTGAGGCAACTGCGAGCACACTATGCTGGCGGTTATGGTCCATTTCCGCCGCGCCTAGTCGATGAGGCGATGGAGCTTTTCGCGACATTAAGTGCCTCGGCTCCCCAGACCATGCTGCTGCACGGCGATCTCCAACACTACAATATCTTGCGTTCGGGTGAGGTATGGTTGGCTATTGATCCCAAGGGCGTGGTTGGCGATCCTGGCTATGAGGTGGGAGCCTCGTTCTATAACCCTATGCCGCACATCCTTGAGGTGTCAAACCTAGAGCAGATGCTGGCCCGACGCGTCGCTCAACTGAGCGAGGAACTCGGCATAGAACGGGCGCGCATCCGTGGCTGGGGATTGGCACAATGTGTGCGCAACGCGTGGAACATCGCGGCGACTAACCAGGTAGGCATGAACCTGCACGGCATCCTGAGATGTGCAGAAATTCTTGCACGGCTCACCGTTTGATACGCTCAGCTTCTTCAAAGAAAAGGTGACACTGTGCAACGAGTCGGGGTAAGGATACAAAGCCTCTCTGATGATCTGGTTGGTGACGGGTGGACCGTAGAAATCACTGGTGTCGATGTGCGTAATTCCCTGCGCCACCACTTCACGCAGTACGGCTACTGCAGCGTCGCAGTCAGCGGGTGGTCCGAATACATGCGGGCCCGCCAACTGCATCGCACCGTACCCCATACGAGTAACCATCAAGCCCTCGACCATGGTGAATGTTCCTGCTGCAGTGGCAGGCAGATGACGTTGTTCATTCGCTGAATGCGATACCAGAGAAAATTTCCTCTTTCTCTCATTGAGACAACGACACAACAGCACTTGCTATGCAAGGCTATGGTCTCCAGGGCAACCAACGCGTAGGCACCATTGCCTTGTTACAGCTAGCATTACAAAACGAATAAAAACGGGCAACAAAATAGTGTGTACGATAATAGTCGTACACACCATTTTCTTCATGCTCAGATTTCAGCAAGTACACAGCTAGCTAGTCAGCAATGTGTAACACAATGCGTCCCTGTCCATGACCACTCTGGCTTAACTGGTGAGCCTGCCGAGCTTCAGACAGAGGAAATGTCGTCGCCACAGCAACCTTGACCTCACCACTATCTATTAGCTGCGCAAAGGTTTGCAACAGTTCACTAGAAACACGCGCAGAGAATGACTCAACATGCACATCTCGCTCTTTTACAAGCTCTGCTGGTGGTTGACCAGCAATAGTCACCAGCGTTCCGCCACGTTTTAGTGCCTGTACAGAAGATGGCAACGCATTCCCACCTACCCCGTCGAATACCAGATCAACGTCATGCACAACCTGCTCTACCGCTGTCGTAGTATAATCAACAACCGTCTCTGCTCCCAACGAACGCACAAAATCCACATTGGCACGCGAGGCAGTACCAATCACGTGCGCACCTTTCCAGCGCGCAAATTGCACCGCGAACAGACCCACACCACCTGCTGCTCCTTGAATCAACACGCGCTGACCAGCTTCCAACTTCCCATAATCAAAAAGACCCTGCCAGGCCGTCGTCGCTCCCACTGGAATTGTGGCCGCTTCGTCAAAGCTCAGTTTTTGTGGTTTAAGCGCAATAGTCGAGACAGATGCCACCGCATATTCGGTATAAGCACCCATGCCTTGACCGTACACAGCTTGCCCTTTCTGGAAAGCGGTCACACCCTGCCCTACCTCTTCAATAACGCCAGCAATATCAACCCCAGGGATATAGGGAAATTGCATCGGACGAAAATCTTTCAAAAATCCCTGGCGAATCTTCCAATCAACTGGATTGACCCCAGCAGCATGGACACGCACAAGGACTTCACCCTCCCGCGCCACAGGACGCTCAATCTGCTCAAGCGTGAGCTGCTCTGGCCCACCATAATTATGTACACGTATAGTTTGTATGGACACCATACAATAATCCTCTTTCATTCAGAAACACTATGATTATATGCTCTCGGTTGCCTACAAAATAGACACACCATTATACACGGTGGCATCATTCGATACGATTAGCCCCTAAGCATCAACCAATCGCCATTCACGATAACAAACCAGACCGCACATATCATCCAGACTACCAATACCAACAAAATAATCGAATAACGTAACGAGTAATGAGCCTGCAAGCAAAGCTTCTCCGGCCTATTAAAAATCTGCTCAG
>DAICZM010000480.1 GCA_027311145.1 Ktedonobacterales bacterium | reverse complement strand
CAGTGAGCACCGCACTCGCAGGACAGGGGCGCGCAACGTTTGGGCCAGCGAGATAATGGGCCAGTGGCGTGGCATCGATTTCCGAGTGGCGTGTCCGGTGGTATTCCTGCTCGACCCAGGCCTGGGTTGCCAGATTGAGCGCATCAAGGGTCAAGGTTGCTTCGCCTTCGAGCATGGCCATCAGGCGTCCTTCTACGCGCCCCCAGAAGGATTCCTGCTTCGAATTTTGGTAATTATGGGGTCGACCCCATAAATACCAGTATGTGGCGCCCAAAGATATGTGTCGTCCGAATCCCTAGACTCGATAACGTCAGCCGATTCTGCGCTACTGCGCCACATAACATATCAACTATAGTCCGCGAAGGAATGCCATCAGCTCCGGCTGGTTGCGCCATTGCTTCGCGGGCTTCTTCTCCGATGGCGGCGCACAGGTAGCCAGTGCGCGTGCTTTCGTTTCAAGGTCAGTCTCGGCATAGATATTGGTGGTGTTCAATGAGACATGACCCAGCCATGCGCGGATGGTATTGATATCGACACCCGCTCGCAGCAGGTGAGTACCTGTGCTGTGTCGAATCACATGCGGACTCACCTTCTTCATCTTGATTGATGGCGCGATCGCACAAGCTCTTGATACATGTCGTTCTACGAGAGTATGAATACCGAAGCGTGTAATTGGCTGCCCATTACGATTGATGAACAAGTATTGGTCCGGCGTACGTTGCGCGGCGATGATGCGCAATTGTTCGATGGTGGCTGGCCATAATGGGCATGCCCTCTGCTTGTTGCCTTTCCCGGTGATCCTGACGCATCTCTCATGCCAGTTGATATCCGCGATTCTGAGCGCTGACGCTTCGCTCGCTCGTGCTCCCGAGTTGTAAAGAAACAGAAGTAGCACGTAGTCGCGACAGCCCTGAAGCGTATGACGATCAGGGGCGGCCAGGAGCGCGTCCATTTCAGTCTTGTCCAGGTAGGTAATATTGGCTTGTGTGGTCTTCTTGAACGGGATCAAGCGAATTTGTGAACACCATTCAAGATGCTCGGGACTATTCTCGCCAATAAATTTGGCCAAAGCGTGCAAACCTCCAAGACGCTGGTTGCGCGTGGCGGTCGCACAGTGCCGGTCCTGCTCGAGATGAAGGAGAAACTGGCGAACTGAAGTTGCCGACAAGTCCACTACCGTCAGACGGTCAATTGGTTTGTTGAGTTGTTTCGCCATGTAGGAAATGAGTTGCACCAGCATGTCGCGATAGCTGCTACGCGTGTTGATCGCAAGATTGCGCTCCCCCACCAGATAATTGAGAAGGAAGCGCCGTACCCACGGGCCGATCAGGGAATGGTCAGTCATGATTTACCTCCAATGCATAATGTTCGAAACGCCGGCTCGCCTCTGACAGCAGCTCTGGCGTCATCGTCAAATAGCGCTGTGTAGCCGATAGGTCCACGTGGCCAAGGTAGGTAGCGAGCTTTGGCAATCTCTCTTGCAGATCGACTCCGCTGCGATACCAGGCAATGACCCGATGAACAGCCGCTGTGTGTCGCATGTCGTGAAGGCGCGGTTGACGACGGGTGCCACCTTCGCGCTCAATGTTTGCCATTGCGCGCAGACGCCGGAACGCGTTGCGCGTGGCGGATTGACTCAGCATCGAACCGTCGCGACAACAAAGGAACGGTGAGTCTGCGGTGGCGGCGTGCATGCCATTGCGTTTGACGAGATACTCGCGCATCACATTTGCCAGATCCGTTCCCATGGGGACTAGCCGGTGCTTAAAGAACTTCGTATCACGCACGTCCAGGCATGCTTGTTGTAGATCCACGTCGTCTAAGGAGATGGCAAGTGCTTCACCCAAACGGAGTCCAGCGCCGTAGAGCAGAAAGATCAAGGCCCTGAAGACATAGGCGTCGATGGCAGATCGTTCAGTGCATGCGGCAGGGATGGCATCGAGCAGACGCTTGAGTTCCGCATGTGAATAGATGTAGGGCACGAACGCCGGCGCAGATGGCTTTGGAATACTTCGCGGCAAGGGCGAGACACTGACCCAGCCTCGCGCCAAAGCGAAGCGATACAGTCCGGACAGAACATGATATTTCTTCGCCCAAGTGTCGGTAACCGGCCCGCGTCCGTCGAGGAAAGCCAGCACCGCAGTTGCCAGGACGTTGGCGATGAGAATGTCCCCGACTGCTTTGCAGAAAGCTTTGAGAATAGCGTCCTCGGATTTGAAGCGCATGCCTTGGGCGCGCTTATGGGAAATGTAGGAAGATGCCGCTGCCGAGATCTTCATAGTAAGCTCCCGAGGTCGAGTTCGGCGACCAGCCGCAATCCCGGCATGTCGACTTTGGTGTAGTGCAACGTGGAATTGGCGCTGCGATGCCCAAGATGATCCCCGATTTGCTTCAGGGTGAAGCCCAAAGCGAGAAGATGGCCGGCACAGGCATGACGTAGACAATGTGCGCCGCGCGACGGCAACGTGATGTCAAGAGCAGTCAGACGCGCATGGGCGATCGCAGTGATGCTTGAGGCGGACAACGGCCGAAAGGGTGCTGCAATCGTCAGAAACAGCGCCCGATGCGAGCATCTTGGCCGCGCTTCACGCAGATAGTGCAGGATGGCATCCCCGACCTCGACGAGCAAGGGATAGCACTGCTTGCAGCGCTGCTTGGGACGCGTGATGAGGATGCGCTCGCTTGTCCAATCAAGATCATCCAGGCGAAGCGCGGCGACTTCCCCGCGCCGCAATCCATACACCGAAAGCAGCATCAGGATGGCTCGGTCGCGGATATCGACGTAGCGGTCACCGCCGGCATTGGAAAGCAAGCGCTGAACATCTTCCCAGTGAGGTCCTTGCGGAATCCTTTCCAGCGCGTAGATCCTTGGCGATTCGATGACAGCGGAGAGTCCAGAAAGACACCAGTCCCGCGATTGAGCGTAGCGAAAAAAGCTGCGCAAGCTACTCGCCAGCGTGCCCAATGATGCGCGTGTCCAACCTTGATGTCCCTTATCCTCGATGAAGGAGTCGACATCGGCAATCGAGATTGAGCGTATCGAATCACGAGCTGGTGGCAAGCGTTCAAAAAAGTCTGCCAGTTGATTACAGCGCGTTAAAATCGTTACTGGCGACAGGCCGCGCTCTTCACGCAAATACCGGGCAAAAGCTTCGAGTTGCTCCGTAAAACGGCGCTCAACTTGGGGGACGCTTACAATGCAACCCAGGCTTTGCACCCATTCGGTAGCGATGTGAATGAACATCTGACGGGACCAGCGAAAGCCGTCTGAATGTCCTGTTTGCCGACTAAATCGTGTCCGCTGGTCCACGGCCAATTCGATGTCTTGCAAGGTCACTTCGCCGTGGTCGATGTTGATGCCGGGCGCGACTGTCATCAGAACCCAGGCGATCTTGCGGAGCATCGAATCTGAATAGCCTTGATTTGCACAATCCTCGAGGAATCGCTCACGAGAATCCGAATGGGGAGCTGCACGGTAACGCGCAAGGACTGCAGGGTATTTGAACAGAATCTCGAACATGATCGGCCTCCATTTGCAAAGGGATGGACGATCATCATGAGCCAAATTTTATGTGGCGTAACTGCGATCTGAACTGGCTGATCACATGGCTTCCGGGACAAGACGCCACATATCTTTGGGCGCCACATACTGGTATGGGGAATAAGGTAGCGTGGTCTGGTGCAGCCCGCCCAATCTGGCCAGGCCGGCAGTGGTCTCCTCCGCC
>DAICZM010000047.1 GCA_027311145.1 Ktedonobacterales bacterium | reverse complement strand
GCATTATGGGCAATTGAGCGAGGGTCATCTACGCTTAGGTGAGCCTGTGCAGACAAGTGTTGTGGAGCAGCGACGAGAAGATACGATACGGAACCATAGTGCCACACATCTCCTGCATAGAGCGTTGCGTGATATGCTTGGTACACAAGTGGAGCAGCGTGGGTCGCTTGTTGAGCCGGAACGTTTGCGTTTCGATTTTACCAGTCCGCGTGCGCTGAGCCGCGAGGACCTTGTGAGCCTGGATCGGCAAATCAATCGCTGGATTCGCGCTGCTCTTCCTGTTCATACGACGATTATGCCGATTAAGGACGCACTGGCGACCGGGGCAATGGCCTTGTTTGGCGAAAAGTATGATGATCTTGTCCGTGTTGTCTCGATGGGCAGCAGCACAGAGTTATGCGGTGGCACGCATTGCCATTCGACCGGGGAAATTGGCCTGTATGTCACGGTGCAGGAGACAAGTGTTGCCGCAGGCATTCGACGCATTGAGGCCTTGACGGGTAATGCGGCAGAGGCGTATCTGCGGGAGCGAAGCATACAGATTGAGACGCTTGCCGAGAAACTTCAAGTTGCGCCTGATGGTGTGATCGGGCGCATTGAGCATCTTATGCAAGAGCTTGCGCATGCACGGCGTCAGGTTGCCCAATTTCAACGAGAGGTTGCTTTACGGCAGGCGGAAGAGGTTGCTGCCCATGCGCAACTCATTGCGGGTATCGCAGTCGTTGCGGCAAGCGTGGATGCTCCTGATGATAAGGTTTTGCGCGAGATGGGCGATATGGTACGTAGCCAATTGCACTATCCGAGTGTCGTTGTGTTGGCAAGTACATTTGATGAGCGTGTTAGTATTCAAGTCAGTGTAGATGCAAAGCTAATCAAGCGCGGCCTGCACGCGGGTAAGATCGCGGCGGCTGTTGGTGAGCGTTTAGGCGGCAAGGGCGGTGGACGCCCTGAGTCCGCTCAAGGTGGCGGCAAGAAGCGCGCCGAGTTAGGGGCTGCGCTTGACCTGGTGTTCCGCTTTGTGAAAGAGTACCTGGTTGAAGCATAGGCAGTCAAGCAATAGAGTTGGGAATAAACAATGAAAAATCTCTTTCAAAGCCTGCGCGGCCTTTTTACGAGAGGACAGGAAGAGAACGCTGGTTATTATGATGAGCAAGATGGTTACGACGAAGATGTGACACCTGATGAAGCGGAGGTGGGAGCCGCAGCCAGTGGAGAACGACAGCTTTTTACTGCGCTCGACATTGGAACCGCTTATGCTAAGGCGATCATTGTGGAGGTGCATGGTGATTATGCCGAGGTGTTAGGGGTAGGACGGCATGCGCAAAGCTATAGCCATATGTCAGACGGCTTTGTGACAGATATTACCGGTGTGATTGCCAATTGCAACGAGGCACTCATCAAAGCGGAGCAGGCGGCAGGTGGTGTGGTCGCCCCATCGGCAATCATCGGTATTGCGGGCGAACTGGTCAAAGGCAGTTCTACGACGGTCAGTCGGCAACGCCCCAAGCCGGCAACACCCATTACGCCTGAAGAGCTAGAGACACTGATCACGAATGCGCAGCAAAAATTACTAAAAGGCTCGAAAGACCGTATTGCTGCTGAGACGGGCTATCCAAATATTGACGTTCGTCTCACTAATGCAGCGGTCATTTCCGTGCGCATTGATGGTCAGCTTGTTTCAAACCCGATTGGATTTCGTGGGCGTTATATTAGTTTGACACTGTTTAGCGCGTTTGCACCCTTAACACAGCTGGGCGCGCTGGAAACGGTGGCGCAGGGCCTCGATCTCACGTTGATTGCGATTGTCGCAGAACCTTATGCACTGGCCCGTTGCCTCAGCACAAATGCGAGCGCAGATAGCGGAGCCATTTTTATTGATATTGGTGGTGGCACAACTGATATTGCGTTGGTACGACAAGGTGGCATTGAAGAGACACGCATGTTTGCTTTAGGCGGACGCACCTTTACGCGGCGGATCGCCACTAGTAAGGGTATCTCGATAAAAGATGCAGAGCGGCTCAAAATCAGTTACAGTAAGGGAGAGATGAAGGGAGGGAGCCGTGATGAGATTCAGACAATTCTGGAGCCAGAGTGTCAGACCTGGATGGACAGCGTCGAGTTGCTGATCGAGGAACTGGCAAAAGGCGAATTGCTTCCGCCCGCAATTTATATGGTGGGTGGTGGCTCTGCCCTGGTGGATTTACATCAGAAATTGGAGAACTTTCCCTGGACCGAGCGTTTGCCCTTTTCGCGTACACCGATTATTCGTACCGTGTTACCCGATATGGTTGGTTCGATTAGCGATCCCGAAGGAATGTTATCCGATATACAAGATATTACACCAATGGCTCTGGCGTATCAGGCCGTAGAGTTGCAAAATGAAAATAGCGTGCTGGAACGGGCGTTGGACCGTGTGATAAACACAATGCACATTTGAGCTTTGCTCTTTCATCGCTCCTCCTCCGTCTCGTGCGCTCATCTGGTATAAATCCATAAATGCTATATTGTATGCGCTATAGGGGGTGCAATGGGCTATGAATGAAATCTATATTGACGCGGACCATACGCTGACGGATGTGCGTAAGCGGTTAGAGCAGCTTCCTGCCACGATACGCACAGTTACGCTTGTTTTTGATAGACAGACGCAGCTACGCAATCCGATGGATTGGAAAAACCTACGTGCCTATGCTCGTAATCAGGAAAGAGATGTGCTGATTATTAGTCCTGATCCGCATCTACGGGCAATGGCTCAGTCTGCCAATTTCAAAGTTGCCGCTTCGATGGAAGCATCAGCCACGGGCAAGACCCCCGTTCGCCCACATCCAACACGGCGGGCCGGGACAAGTAAGAGTCGTGTTTTCCCCACTCCGCCCGCTCGTACTCCACAAGACCGTAGCGACAGTGTGAGCGCAATGGGTAGAGAGGGCACTGGCTCTACCTTTTGGCCGGCAGAGCAGACGCGGCAACCGTCGCCGTCCCCACTGATGCCGCAGACTCCCCGCTCCGTAAAACGTCCTCCCGAACCTTTGTCAACACGTGACCGCCGTGCCGCTGAGTTGGATGAAATAACAACCGGCAGTTTGCAAGATGTGTCCGAATTGTCGCCCATTTCTTCTACCTTTGATGAATATGATCGTATCGACGAGATAGAACGTTCAGCGCAATTTGAGCAGGAATACGATCAGTATGAGTATCCGAGCGATGTGACGACCTTTCGCCCTCTTTCGCCTAAGCAACTGGAAGAAGAGCCAGACATGCTGCTGGAAGATGTGACGCATGCGCAGGACATTCGCCGTGCAGCTTCCAAAGGGCGCGAGCAAGAGAGCGAGTATATCCCGATCACGCCCGAGGAAGCTTTCCCTGCTCGTATTGATCAGCAGGAGCCACGTTCTAAACTTAGCCCTTTGCCTAGCGCGTCCAATGATGTTTTTGAGTTGGTGGATGAGCCAGAGTGGCGTGAACCCCGTATGGCGGAGCAACGTGGTGCCGCTTTTATTGAGGGTCTGGATACCAGTGAGCATCCTATTCGCAATATTTCGGCACTCTCCGAGATCAGCGAGGGCGATGAGATAGAATATGATGGCAAGGCCAGCACGGTACAAGAGGCGGCGTCATCCACACGTTCTTGGGCGGATATTTTACGTGAGGATGAGTCGTATGAAGATTTGCCGCGTGTGCATGGCATGCGTCCGCGTTCCAGTCGCTCAGGCAAGTTACCTGCGTCTGATGTGCCTATTGAAGATCGTCCCACACAAACCTTTACCCCCCAGCCGCCGCCAGCCGCACCAAGAACGCCTACACCCCCGTTTGCTGGTCGTCCAGCGGCGAGTGCGAGTGGGTCATCTACGACGAACCGTACCGCAAAACAGGCTGTCCCGCCCCAACCGCTGCTATCGAGGCCCGCGCCTCGGAGTGTTCAAGCTCCTGTGGCACGCAATACCAGAACAAGCGCAGCACCGGGCGGCACTGGCCGTCCTCCGCAGCGCGTCGCGCCTGGCAGAAGACGGACATCCCGTCAGGAGATACGTTCCAATGCGCTCATGATTGGCGTGGCTGTCGCCTTCCTGCTCTTATTGGGTAGTCTGGCCCTTTTTGTGCCTTCCGCTACTGTCACGATCACGCTCGCTGCCCATAGTTTCTCAACATCTGCGAAGCTGACCGCGAACACGGGCAAGACGCAGATTGATAATAGTGGAGTTATTCCAGCGGTACTGCTTTCACAAACATTTCCTCTGACGGGTGGTCCACTTGTAGACAATGGCACAGCGACTGGCACGGCCCACATTGGCACGGCGAAAGCAAGCGGCAATGTGATTTTTACCAATACGGGCGCGCAAGCTCTGGATATCCCTCAGAATACCGTTCTTGCAACGAATAGCGGCGTGCAATTTGTCACGGCTGCTGACGCCGTTGCCGATATTCAGGGTAGCCGTGTGGGCAATACCGTCCAGGTTCCGATTACGGCCCAATCGTCAGGTGAAGTGGGCAATGTGCCAGTGGGTAGCATTACAATCATCCCTACCAGTAGTCTCAGCCAGATTGCCGGCGCGAATGGCATCGGGCCGAATGCAATCAAATTAAATGTGAGCAATACAGCCGCTACCAGTGGTGGTGGTGTGGGCACTGCCACAACGGTGACGCAGGCCGACCTGGATAAAGCCAAGGCTGCTCTTGCCACACAACTTCAGGGAGATGTGAATACGTGGCTAAAAGAGAACGTGCATAGCAATGATGTTGCGGGCACACCTGTGACGATGATCGATGTGGTAAAGGCGCCGACGGTTGGGCAGATAGAGGATAATGGCTCATTTGCCATAGCGGCCTCGCTTCGTGCGAGCGTGCTGGTTGTGCGTAGCACGGTCGTTCAAGCCGCAGCTCAGGCTGTGATGAACGAGGCATTGCGGCAGAGCAAGAACTTTAGAAACTACAATGTGGTTACAAACACGCGCTATCCTTTGCAAATTAGTCAAATGCAGGTTAAAAGTAGTGGTGTATCTCAACTGGCTTTATCCTTTATTGCTGTTGGCAAGATTGTTTCAAGCCTTTCAGAATCGCACATACAGTCAGCGATTGTCGGTAAACCCAAAGGGGATATACTTAGCCTTCTGCGCACGCTCTCACCTGATATTCAGGCTGTGAATGTGGAGACGATGCCAGGCTTTATCTCCTGGCTTCCATTCTGGTCGGCGCGTATTGCTATCACCTACGTTCCTGGTACGGTTCCTGTGACGCCTGTGACGCATCCCACTGCGAAGCCAACGGTGGGGGTGAAAAAATAAGGCGCATATGTGTACGTAGTGATAGGTACATGATGTAGGGTACGCGGTCAGTCCTGTTATGTGCGTACATTTGCAACATGTCGAAAAATGCTTCGTTTAAAATGGTAGGGCGAATGCGGGCGTGGCTCGTGCGGCCTGAACACGACGAAAAAGCAAAGAGGGGCATGAGCATGACGCGACTGATGGCACTGGATGTGGGCACAGTCAGAATAGGCATAGCTATCTCGGATGCAACTGGTTTTTTAGCATCTCCCTATATAACCTTGCATGTGAGACGCGATGAGGCGCAAGTATGGTTAGCTCTCGAGCGATATATTGAAGAGACAGAAGCAGAGGGATTGATTGTTGGCTTGCCGATTAGTCTGGATGGGCAGCTCCACATGCAGGCACAACGGATACAGGCTTTCACTGAACGTTTGAAAGCACATATCAACATTCCTCTTACATTCTGGGATGAGCGGCTATCAACGATTGAAGCAGAGCGGCTTCTGGAACAGCGTGGTCAGGAATTCGACACGGCGCGTCAGCGGCGTGGTGGGCATAGACGTACCTCTTCTAAGAAGAAGCGTGGGCAAGAGATCGATGCTCTCGCGGCAGCTGTCATTCTCCAAGATTATCTCGACCATCAGAGGAATACGACAGAAGGAAAGCAGACATGAAAAAGCCAGGACCTCGCATAGCGATTTTTTCGGTACTGTTAGTAGGATTGCTTGTTTTTTTAGGTGTGATTTATGCCTGGAACACGGCAAGTGATATTTTTCTCCCTGTGACAACCTCTGGGACTGCCCGCACTGTTGCTATTGAGGTGACAAAAGGGGAAACGACTACGCAGATTGCCAATGATCTTGAGAGTAAGGGCTTGATTCGCAATGCTCTGGCATTTCGTGTCTGGGCGCGTGTGAAAGGCTTAGATACTGGCTTAGAGGCTGGCATCTATAAGAATTTGCGCACGAATATGACGATTAGCGATATTATCACCCAATTGTTAAATGCTCAGCCCGACGCTGTGCGTGTCGTCATCCCTGAAGGGTGGCGTCTGGAGCAGATGGCGCAACGTTTTGCTAATCCTGCTTCAGGTCTGCCCAAGTTCAGTGCCAAGGATTTTCTCACTTATACACAGCATATTAGCCAATTCCCAGATGCGGGCAAGTATCCTCTGCTGAAATTTGTTGCAGCTAGCAATGGCATGGAAGGGCTTCTCTTTCCGGCTAGCTATGAGATTCCTGTCGATGCGACGGCCCGCGATGTTGTCAATCTGATGTTGCAAACCATGGTGGCAACCATTCAGCAAAACCATCTGGATACGCTGGCTCAACAACACCAGTTGAATACCTATCAGATGATTGTTCTCGCTTCAATTGTCGAGCGCGAGGTGGTGGCAAATACCGACCGCGCGGGCGTAGCCAGTGTGTATTGGAACCGCCTCTTTATTCCAGGCAATGAAACGGCTGGCTTCCTGGATGCTGACCCTACCGTGCAATATGCGCGTGACTCGCAAAAAACGCCGCCTATCTACTGGACTCCACTACAAGACAGTGGGCGCAATGTGGCTGCGGATAGTCCCTGGAATACCTATATCAATAAGGGTTTGCCGCCTACCCCGATCTGTAGCCCTGGTCTGGCCAGTATGCAGGCCGCAGCCGCACCGCCCAAAACCGATTATCTCTACTTCCTTTCAGCGAAAGATGGAAAAACGATTTTTGCCAAAACATATGCAGAATTCCTGCTGGACGAGCAAAAATATCTGTAGCTATAAGAGAGTCTTTACATGAATCCAAACTTGCACATTGATATCTGGAAAACTATCGTCCTCTCCTTGTTGCAAGGGGTGACGGAATTGTTCCCAATCAGTAGCCTCGGCCATACGGTGATTTTGCCGGGGCTACTCGGTTGGGGTGACCTGATCGCCAACGCAAACTTTCTGCCGTTGGTTGTCGCGCTGCATCTAGGCACCAGTGTCGCCCTGGTGGCCTATTTCTGGCGCGACTGGCTCCAGGTCATTCTCACCCTCTTTAAGAGCATCAAAGAGGGTGAGGTGAAGACGGGAACTGAGGAATGGGTCAGTTGGCTGATTATCATCGGCTGCGTACCGGCGGGCATTCTCGGTGTCTTCCTCAAGAGTCCGCTGGAGAAGCTCTTCGCCTCACCGCTGATTGCCGCAACCTTTCTCGTGGTGAATGGCTCGGTCCTCTTTGCTGGTGAGCAGTTGCGCCGCCGTTCTGAGAACAAGCTCAAGATGCTTAGCCCCAAAGAGCGCGAGGCGCAATTCCGTCCCCTCTCTTCGCTCTCGTGGAAAGAAGCTATTCTTGTCGGTTTGGCTCAGTCGTTTGCCCTGATCCCGGGCTTCTCGCGTTCCGGCATGACGATTGTTGCCGGACTGGGTGTCCACCTTACACACGAGGATGCGGCTCGCTATTCGTTCTTGCTTGGCGCGCCACTGATTGCCGCGGCAGCCCTGCTAGAAGTTCCTTACCTCTTTCATGAGCCGCTCTCTGTGTTGCTCTATGTTGTGCTGGGAATGGTCTTATCAGGCGTGGCCGCGTTTCTCAGCACGCGCTTTTTGATGAAGTATTTTGAGACAGGACGTCTCGACCCTTTTGCCTATTATTGTTGGGCAGCAGGTCTGTTAGGGCTTGTTTTACTGTTTGTTACAGGGCATGCTGCTTAATATGAATGTTAAAGCGCATACCCAAAATGGCTAGTGTGTCCAGTAAAATGCTGCTCAGTTCGCTTTACACGTTTGATATAATGGAGTCACTTTGGAGAGGGCATGTACCTCCTGCTCTGCGCTCTGGCTTGATATATGGATGATCTTGCTCAGGTAAGTAGCAGCAAAGGTTTATTTGCAGCGACTCAAACGGAGTCATTGCTGGTCACAGTGTTGTTCCCCGCGTGGTATGCGTGGGGCATCTTAGATTATAGAACGAGGAAAATCTCAATGAAGAATCTGTCTTATGTTTTGATCGCTCTTGGTGTTGTTCTGCTCATCGTGGGTGCGCTTTTCCATTTTACAACACACCACATTTTCCATTATGATGTCTATGTCTTGGGCATCTTGGGTGTTGTCTTGGCCGCTGCTGGTGGCTACATGATGGTGAAACCAAGCTCCGCCGCCTAACGCTTTCAGGCAAGCAAACGGACACGGTAGGGATTAATGGGTCGCTCCAATACTCGGTGCAGATAGATGTTTGTCGTAGCAATGGATGTGAACTATTAATCCCTCTCTATTATAAAAAACAAGAAAGGCTATCTATGGCAATGTCTTCTGGTCCTAGAATGAATAGCTCAAAAGCAAAATCGAATAATCCGACTCTCTTTTTTGGTGCTATTCTAGTTGCTATTCTCGCGCTGATTATCGCTGTTTACTATGCCATTCCTGGTGTTTACCACGTGCTGGTAAGCGGTAACACGCACCCTCCAATGGATGCGCAGCCTGGCCACGTGCTGCTCTTCGCAGTGATTACCGTGCTGGCTATCATTGCTGCCCTTGTCACACGCCCCAAATCCTCGCGCTAAGCTCAGTCTGCCCAAAGGGATCGATTGATAACCCGTCATTGATCCCTAACGGCATGACTAGCTCAGTTGTTCGCCGTTGATCTGCCCGTAGCCCCGCAAAAACTCTTCCGCACCTGTCGCTTTTTTCCCTTCCAGTTGTAGTTGCGTGACCGCCAACAAGCCTTCTCCCGTTGTAATACTAAGCACGCGCTGGCCTGCGGCGTGCAGTATACTGACATACCCCACAGCGGTCTCAGGTGTGGTTTGTGTTGGCAAGGCATGGCCAGCGAGAATTTTGAGTAGTTTGCCACGCCAGTGTGTGTATGTGCCGGGCCAGGGGGTGTAGGCGCGTATCTGACGTGCCAGAAAGGCTGCCGACCGCTCCCAATGGAGCCGCCCATCTTCTTTCTTCAGCATCCGTGTATGGGTTGCCAAGCGTTCGTCTTGTTGTTCCGGCGTAATTTGGCCGGTGAGCCAGCGTGGCAGCACGGTGCAGATTGCTTGCGCTCCCAATGTCGCAAGTTTGGGTGTGAGTGTTTCGGTCGTTTCTTCTGCTGTAAGCGGTATGCGTTGTTTGAATAGCATGGGGCCGGTATCGATGCCGGCGTCCAGGAGCATGATTGTGACGCCCGTTTCAGTTTCGCCTTGCAGAATTGCCGCGGCGATGGGGTCGGCCCCACGATATTTGGGGAGGAGCGAGGCATGAATATTCAGCGTGCCATAGCGCGGCTGATCGAGAACTGCCTGGGGCAAAATCTGTCCAAAGGCGGCAACGATGTAGAGGTCGGCATGATAGGCCGCGAGAGCTGCGCTATGCTCGGCTTGCTTGAATGAACCGGGTTGCCAGACTGGAATATGGTGAGCCAAAGCACATTGCTTAATGGGCGAGAAGGCGATCTCGCGTCCCCGTCCCACAGGCTTATCGGGGCGTGTAATCACGGTAACGAGTTCATATCCCTCAGACAAGAGTTTTCCTGCACCCGTCCCAGCACCTTCGATTAATGCTTCAAGGGCGGGTACCGCAAATTGTGGTGTTCCCATATAGATGATACGAAGCATATGTTCCCCCTTTTATCGCAAACCTTTCTTCTATAATAGCACATTCTGGCTATCGCTTTACTTCTATTTTGCTTCATCAGTTCTATATTCGAGAGAGGTAGACAATCGGACAACATTTTTAAGATCACTGAGGAAATCTATGCAAAGTAGTACATCGATGGAGAACGCTATGGCGCAAATGCCGGAACCAGGACAGACATCTCTGGGAGGAGTTCCCGCTCCGCTGGGAAACAGCCAGATGCGGCACACTTATACTTTTGGTATTCCCTCAACAAGTCCGCTCGTCTATGAGCCAAATCTGTTGATGCCACGTGCGGACGAGGTGGAAACGATTTTACGCATGTTAGGTAGTGCGCAAACGGGTGCTGTGATGCTGATCGGGATGCCGGGTGCCGGCAGATCAACGCTGGCCTCGCTCTTATACCAGCGCGTCCGTCAAGCTCAACAGGCGGGCGCAGCCGCTCCCCGTCATGTGATTTGGTTGACGCTTGGAACGTATAGCACGCTGCCCGATGTGCTTTTTTCTCTCTTAGATGCACTACAAGCCAGCGAGGTTGGCTTTTTTCAACTGACAGCAGAGCAACAGGTCACCACATTGCTCAATGCGTTACGCCGTCCGCAAGACCCTGCTCTCATTATTCTCGATCAGTTTGAGCTGCTGCTCTATCCTGAAATACAGCAAGGGACTGCTGGGCGTGGTAGCCTCTCATTGTTTCTCAACTTGCTGCAAATGGACCTGGGCGGTAGCCGTATCTTGTTGACTAGCCATCAATCTCCTTACGATGAGCAGATGGAGACTACGCGGGTTCGCTCTTATCTCGTCTCGCGGATTAGTATGCCAGAGGGTGTGATGTTGCTGCAACAGTATGGCGTGCAGGGATCGCCAGAAGAACTATCGCTACTCTGGCAACGTTGTAGCGGGCATGCCTTCGCGCTCTGTCTGAGCAGTGGCTTGATGCATTTAGGCGATATTGCGCTCAGCTATTTGCTCAATGCTCCCGACTATCAACCACTCTGGAATGGCGAGGTGACGCTGCGACTGATCGCCGAAATTTATCGCCATTTTACGCCTATGCAATATGCGGTTATGCGTGCGCTCAGCCTGTTCGCCGAGCCTGTCCCATTATTTGGCATCATGATGGCTGTTGGCGGTAATGCTATTCCGGAACCGGCAGTGCAGGAACGTTCCTATACGGTCTTTGAGCGTGAACTTGCTATATTGGTGCAATATGCACTGGTGCAGCGGGTTATCAATACTGCTGGTATGACCTGCTATCTCTTGCATCCGCTGATACGTCAATATATTCAAGAGCATTATCTGGAAGGTAGCGACCGTAGCAACAGAATCTTTGGCAATCCCGCTGTAACGGATGCATCTTCTGTGCCCGCACCGGATTCGCCAGAGGCTCGCCGTGCAGCTCTCATGGAGGGCCATGTGCAGGTCGCGTATTATTATCAGCACGTGGTAGGGCAACACTATAAGCCACGCTCACAACGGACCACTTTGCAGGATGTTGGTGGGCTGATTGCCATGTTACGCCATCTTTGTTTGGGTGGACGTTGGCAATATGCTTGTGATCTGCTTTTTGAAGAAGAGTTACACGAGAGTATGGTACGTTGGGGAGCCTTTAATGCGCTGATTGGCTTGTATACCGCGCTACTGCCACCCTTTGGTATGCTACAACGCCAAGATGAGGCACTGGTTGCCAGCCATCTTGGCACACTCTATGGGCGGATTGGCGAATATCAACAGAGCCAGGCCTACTATGAGCAGGCTGTGATTATTGAGCGTGAGCAGGGCAACATTCGCTCCGAGGCGGCAACGCTGACCAACCAGGGCGAAATTTTACGCCAGTGCGGTGAGTGGGAGGCGGCTCTAGCATGCTATGAGCGCGCGCTTGTCTTAGAGCAGCAGCAGCCCGATCTGCTTTTGCGGTGTGTTTTATGGCATGATATTGCCTTGCTGTATCAAGGGGCGAAGGATTATCAGACGGCGCAAACCTATTATGCGCGCTCTCTTGCTCTGGCTTACCAGATGAGTCAGGAGCAGATGGGCAACAAGCGTGTGATCATTCTTTCCAACCTCGGCATGATTCTCACGAATTTCGGCGTCTTACTCTACGAGCAAAAACGGATACAGGATGCACTTGCTCTACTGCTTGCTTCGTTCCAGGTGCGTCAATCGCTGCAAGACCCGTCGTTAGGTGTACTGGAACGTCTGTTGATGGCTCTGGAGCGCAAAATTGGGGCAGTGGCCTATGCCCAGTTGTATCAGGCGGCGCAAGGTATGCAGCAACAAACGATTCTGCGTTTTATCCAGGAGGCGCAATAGCTCATGCGTTGTCTGTCCTGGTGTGGTATCCTATGCAAGGATGCATTTTGTCCCCAAGAAAGCGTTGAAAGCGAGAATCTGGCATGTCCACTGCTACCCCCAGTCCTGGTGAGACCGAAAAGACTGTATCAGAACAGCCACATGTAATCCCGTTGACTGCTCAAACGAGGCTTCAGCGTTGGCTGCAACTCATCCTGGTTTTCGTGGCGGGTATGGCTTCACTCACGCTTGAGTTAGCTGCGTCACGTCTATTGGCTCCAAATTTTGGCTCGTCGCTCTTCGTCTGGGCCAGTCTGATTGGTCTAATCCTGCTTTACCTCACCGTTGGCTACTATCTTGGTGGGCGTTTGGCTGATCGCTATCCGCACGCTCTCTTGTTTTATAGTATTACGCTGCTCGCCTCTGTTTTCATTGGCCTTGTGCCACTGATTGCGCAGCCTGTACTGAATTGGTCATTGAACCTGTTCTCGACCGATAACCTCAATATTTTCTATGGCTCGCTCCTCTCTGTTTTACTGCTTCTCACCGTCCCGATGGTGCTGCTTGGCTGTATCTCACCTTTTGCTATTCGTCTGCGTGTCGCGCAACCTGGCGAGATAGGACACACTGCTGGTCAACTTTACGCACTCTCGACGGCCGGCAGCATGCTAGGCACATTTCTCCCTGTCCTCGTCTTGTTGCCAACTATAGGCACCGCAATGACTTTTTTTGCTTGTGCCCTCCTGCTCGCCTTTGTCTCGCTGCTTGGGATACTTGTTTCGGCGCATCGCTAGTGTTTCCTCATTTTGGAACACTAGCGATGCATACACGCGTCTTTTTGTGCAAGCAGGCAGAGGAAGCGATAGGGCACAGTCCCGCAACACTCTCAGGCAAATTGGCGGCGTATACTGATGGGTATAGGGCCAGCGAACATCTCCGTTAGCACTGTACCCGGTGAGATGACGGGCGTTACTGATGCGATCACGCCCGCTACTGCATTGATGACAAGGCCGCTTTGGTTCTTTGTGGCCGTCACGGTGAGCGTGCCGCCATAGTGTGTTCCTGTGCTATCGTTGCCGTTGGCGGTGAGTGTATAGGTTCCCGCGGCAACACTGGTGAGAGAAAATGTACCAGTGCTATTAGTGGTCACACTCATTACCGCTGTACCGGCCGCGTTGAGCAGGTTCACTGTTGCCCCTGCTAGCGGTGTTGGCGTGGGACAGGTTGCCGTGGCACAGGCTTCGACTGTGCCACTCAGCGTATAGCCTGTGACAGTGAGTAAGACAGGGAGCGTCTGTGGGCTGGACTGCACTGCTGCACCGCCTGTGCCACTCGCTGAAATTGTGATTATGCCGTTATAGCTACCGGGTGCTAACGTTGCCGTTGGGCTAATGCTGACGCCGAGTACACTGCCAGTGCCGCTGTCACTGCCCGCTGTTGCGGAGAGGACAAGCCAGCTCGTGCTGTTGGCATCGCCAGCAGCACTCCAGGTGACAGGCAAGGCACATGTCCCCGTCTCACTGATGGCGAGTGTCTGGGCTGACGGTGTTGCCTGTCCTGATGCCATGGTAAAGGCCAGCCCACTACTGGGAGCGAGCTGTAGGGCACAGGGCTGCGTGATCGTCAGCGTCACTGTGATGGTCTGTGGGCTGCCCTGTGCTGCCGTATTTGAGCTATCAACAGCGGTAATCGAGAGTGGTGTCGTGTCGATGCCCGTCGGCAAGGTCGTGACAGTGGGCGCAACGATGACTGTAGTAGACTGCCCACTTGCGCCGAGCGTGCCTGTGATGGGGCTAACTTTGAGCCAGGAGGAGGCACTGCGTGGAATGCCGATATGCCAGGTGAGGGGCCAGCTACAATTGCCAGAAGCTGTGAAGGTCAGGCTTTGTGGTGAGGGATCACCCGTTCCTAATGTGGCTGTGAATGCCAGTACGCTTGATGATGCCTGGGCTAGCGCACAAGGCGGTAGCACGACCAGATTGACGGTGATGGTCTGGGGACTGCCACCAGCATTCTGTCCGTTGCCATATGTGCCAGTAATTGTGACTTGCCCAACATATGTGCCGGGAGTGAGTCCAGTTGTATTGACATTGACTATCACTTGTCCTGTTTGGCCAGCTGCAATTGAGCCGTAGGTTGGTGACGCGCCGAGCCAGGAAGAGGCCAGAGCGGTGACTGTCGTATGCCAGAGAAGTGTACTTCCGCCCGCACTGGCCGTGTTAGTGATGGTCACAATCTGCCCCGGCGGACTGCTCTGTCCCTGTGTCGTGCTAAAGTTTAGTGCAAGTTGCGAGAGACCCATCACGGGTGCGCTTGGCGGTAGTGGTGCTTGCACTGTTAGCGTGACGATCACCGTCTGTGTGTTCTGCCCTGCCGTAATTGAGATGTTGCCGGTATAGGTTCCTGCCGCCATGCCTTGTACATTTGCACTGACGCTGACTGCTGCATTACTGCTGCTGCTATTGGAAACTTGTCCACTGGCGGGACTGACCGTCAGCCAGTTGCCGGATGCACTCGCATTGGCTTGCCAATTGACTGTACTTGCACAGCTAGGTGTTGATGCTAGCGTTAATGCCTGGTTGCTTGGGTTTCCCTGACCAGCCACAGCTGTAAAGGACATGCTACCTGTACTCAATGTCAACCCACAGTTGCGCTGAACGGTGAGCGAGACGGTCACGTTTTGTGGCACGTTGAGCGTTCCCTGTGCAGCACTAAAGGCGAGTGTGTTGATGTAGGTTCCAGGTAGCAAGTTCTGGCTATGTACCATGACTGTGATTGTATCGGTTGCCCCAGGTACAATTGTGCCAGAAGCGTGATCGACCGCCAGCCAGCTTGTGCCAGACGAGAGTGAATGCAAGAAGGCATTCTGGCCGGAGAGAAGCGTTGGTGTGTTGCTTGTCAGGTTCCAAGAGAGCGGACGTGTGCCGGGATTGCTCACAACCAGATATTGTGTATCTGGGTCAGCACCGCCATCCAGAGCTGTGAAAGAAAGCACCGGTGGTGTGATTGATAGCACGGGTGTATTGGCGGGTAGGGCGCGCACGCTCATTTTGACGAGGATGTCAATATGATCGCCCACCCCTGAGGTAAAGGTGATCTTGCCGCTATAATCGCCTATTTTGAGGCCTGAGCGTTGTACGCCAACTTCAACAAGCTGACTCGCACTAAAGACTCCCTGGTTGGGTGTGAGCAGAAGCCAGGGTTTGTTGCTGTTGGCAGACCAGGTGATAGAACTGGTTCCAGCATTATCCAGCATAAGTGGCTGAATAGTGTTCGCTCCCTGGGGGGCAGCTCCCATGTCCAGAACGGTCGTTTTGATAACCAGTTTGGAGGGGCGCGAAACGCCTTCATTGGTGATTTGTAGGGTCGCGCTGGCAGTATAATGGGTGATGTGGTCTTCGGCCTCGATAGTGTGAAAACCGGGTTGCCAGCTTGAGTCAATCACGGTGGTGATGTCAGTGCTACCATCCGTGCCCACTTGCACCAGCGGCGTGTTCTGATTCGTCTGTACCGTTTCCCCAATATCGTGTGTGAGCAATACTTGCGAGGAAGGCGAAAAATGGCGCAGGTGTAGAGCAACACCTTGCCCGAAGCTCACGATATTCGTGAGTTGTTGCTGACCAACCAACGAAATTGTTAATGTGGGCGGTCCACTAATATGTGTGATTGGACGCGATGGATGCTGGAACACAAAGGAAAGCAGGGCACTGTCAATGCCAAGTGCGGCGATTGCCATGATGGTCATGCAGAGCAGGATGATACGTAAGTGTGCCACGCGTCGCCGTTTCCGGCGGGGGAAAGGAATGCCACTGCCGCCCGCTAGGGCGCGCTGCATATCCTCAGCCTCAATGCGTGCGGCTTCCTGGCTATCCGGCACATGGCGTGATAGCAGAGGATCAGTATAGTTTGACCAATTGTCATGCTCGCTCTCATCCGCATCAGCTAGCCAGGGCCAGAGGTCGGGCATCCGTTGTCCCAGATCGTCGTTGGCCGTGTTGATAAGCCTGCCTGATCTTGTGGTGCTGGGCATTGGTGTGCTTTGACGCTGGATATCGGCTGAGATATCACGCAGTGGTGTCAGGCGTGAAACACGTGGCGCCCGTGGACTACGCGTCTCCACTGCGGCAATACGGTGCGCGGCCTCGCTCAGTTTGCGAATGAGTTGCTCGACACGATTGGCCGGTTCGCCCAGGATGGGCGGAGGCGGCGTAATTGGTCCCTCTATCGATGCTTTGTCTCCGCCATATACAATCGGCATACCCTCCGGCGGAGTCTGTATTTCATCGATACGATATGCATGTTCGTCTGGTGTCTGCATTGCCGGAGCGGAAATCCGCGAGCTGTACACTTGTTCTGATGGCACGGTAGAGAGTGATAGCTCTGGCTGAGTTTGGTTTTGCAATGCTACACGACACGTATCACAAAATAAAACAAAAGAACTGCATTGCTTATTACAGCGCAAACACTGATTCATGGCCCCTTGCTCCGTCCCAAAATCTTCCGCCCAGCCCCACCCATCC
>DAICZM010000479.1 GCA_027311145.1 Ktedonobacterales bacterium | reverse complement strand
GCCACCAGCAGAACGTAAGTAAGAGATACAGGCAGAAATCCCACCCGTCGCATGAGGTGGGATTTCTGCCATTGAACATTTAAATTGATGTACCCGATAGGGCTTGCTGTGTTGTCTAGAGTAAGAATACAGAACGATTATGGTAAAGAGTGTCTATCTTGCGTATCCTTTTGATCGATAATGATTTACGGACATATACCCGACTCTTACAAACTATCAATGGTAGCTTTGTTATACAGCATGTGTTTTCTGTGGAAGAGGCGAAACAGGTTCTTGACTGCGAGTTACCGGATATGGTGATATCAGAAGTGCATATGGGTGAATCTGAGAGTGGTTTGGTTCTCTGTCGGTATATTCGTGAGAATGCGAGGTTACGGCATGTCCCAGTCATGCTTTTTACGTCATTAGCAACAACAGACGATAAGGTGGCGGGCTTTGAAGCAGGAGCAGATGATTATGTGGTAAAGCCATTTGATAGTGGTCATTTGATAGCGCGTATTCGTTTGCTGATGCGTATTAAGCATTTGGAAAGACGCAACTGAAACTGATGGTTGGCAAGGTGAGTGACACCCCCTCAGGGGTGTCACTATTTTGTGCAGTGTTGGTGTTATATCTGTGCCATTGGTAGAACGGGTAGAGACGGCAGTGCTAGCCTGGGAAGTGGCAGGCGGCGTAATGGTTATATTGTTTTTCTTCGAGTGGAGGAATGACCTCACGACAAATGGGCTGGGCTTTCCAGCAACGTGGGTGGAAGTTGCAGCCACTGGGCGGATTGACTGGACTGGGAACATCTCCTTCAAGAATGATACGTTTGCGACGTGCCTCGACAGAGGGGTTAGGAACCGGAATTGCTGAGAGTAGGGCTTGCGTATAGGGGTGAAGGGGAGTCTCGTACATGTCTTCGCTTTTGGCGAGTTCCGCCACACGTCCGAGATACATGACGGCAACACGATCACTGATGTGTTTGACGACGGAGAGGTTATGCGCGACGAATAGGTAGGTCAGACCAAATTTGCCCTGCAAGTCTTGCAGCAGGTTGAGGACTTGGGCCTGAATAGAGACATCAAGGGCAGAGACTGGCTCGTCGGCGACAATGAAGGATGGACGGAGTGCCAGGGCGCGTGCGATCCCAATACGTTGTCGTTGGCCGCCACTAAATTCGTGCGCGAAACGATTGACGTAGTTGGGGTTGAGTCCTACCGTGTCTAGCAGGTCTGCGACTTGCTCTTCAATCTCTTTCCGGTTGCCGTGATGGAAATTCTCTAGTGGCTCTGCGATAATTCGCCCAACGGTGTAGCGTGGATCGAGCGAACCATAGGGGTCTTGGAAAACCATCTGCATTTTGGAACGTAATTTGCGGATATCGTGCTGTGATTTTTGGGTTAATTCGACGCCTTCAAGCTGTACGCTGCCAGCTGTCGGCCTAATAAGTTGAAGAATAGCCCGTCCGGTGGTAGATTTGCCGCAGCCGCTTTCGCCGACGAGGCCGAGCGTCTCGCCACGTCGAATGAAGAGATCGACGCCGTCGACTGCTTTGACATTGGCGACCGTGCGCCCCAGCACGCCACCTTTGATCGGGAAATAGACCTTGAGACCTTTAACATCGATCATCGTTGTGCCAGTCGTGTCTGGCGTCTGAACTTGTTGTGCCATAGTATTTCTCATCCTCTAGTTTGGATAGAAGCAGGCGGCAATTTGTTCGCCGCGACCAACGAGTTTTAGTTCCGGTCGCTCTTGCCGGCAGCGGGATTGAACTTTTGGGCAACGCGATGCGTAGGGACAGCCGGGCGGCGGATTGAGCAGGTCTGGTGGCTGGCCCGCGATGGGAGTGAGGCGGCTACCACGAGGCTCATCAAGGAGTGGGACGGAGTGTAGCAGGCCCACTGTGTAGGGATGAGCGGGTGTTTCAAAAATCTGATTCACGGGTGCGGACTCAACGATGTGGCCGGCGTACATCACATTTACATGCTGGCATGTGCCAGCAACCACCCCGAGGTCGTGCGTGATAAGCATGACAGCGGTGCCGAACTCTTGCGAGAGGCCTTTCATCAGTTCAAGAATCTGGGCTTGAATGGTGACATCAAGAGCGGTAGTGGGTTCGTCGGCAATCAAAAGCTGTGGGTTACAAGCCAGGGCAATGGCAATCATCACACGCTGACGCATCCCGCCGCTAAATTCGTGTGGATAGTTTGAGGCGCGTCTCTTGGCATCTGGAATACGCACCAGGTCGAGCATTTCGATAGAGCGTTTCCATGCCTGGTCATTGTTGAGGTCTTGGCGGTGGCGTTTGACGGTTTCGGCAATTTGGTAGCCAACGGTGAAGACGGGATTGAGCGAGGTCATCGGGTCTTGGAAGATCATGGAGATTTTGCTGCCGCGCATCGCCGTGAGTTCGTCGCTGTTCTTTTCGAGAATATTTTCGCCATTGAAGTTGACCTCACCAGCGACAATTTTGCCAGGTGGGTCTGAGATGAGGCGTATGACAGAGAGAGCTGTGACACTTTTGCCGCAGCCGCTCTCACCTACGACGCCAAGTGTATCGCCGGGTTTGATGGTGAAGGAGACATCATCAACGGCTTTGACGACGCCGCGACGGGTAAAGAAGTAGGTCTTCAGGTTTTTCACTTCCAGCAGGTTTGCTGTTGTTGTCATGGCTACTGCTCCGCTTCCTAGTCTTTTGATCGTGGGTCGAAAGCATCGCGCAATCCATCGCCGAGGAAAGAGAACGCGAGAACGATGATAACGAGGGTGAAGGCGGGGAGGAGAGCCTCCCAGGGATGAGAGTCGAGCAAGTTGGAGGCATCGGAAATCATCAGACCAATGCTAGAACCGGGTGGTTGCACGCCGAGGCCGAGGAAACTGAGTCCAGCCTCACCGATGATTGTGCCTGAGATATCGAGTGTGGCGGCAACGACGACGATGCTAAACAGGTTAGGAATGATGTGGCGCAGGATGATGCGCACGTTGGGCGTACCGGCGGTACGAGCGGCCTCGATAAACTGCTGCTCCTTCAGTTGTAGTGTTTGTCCACGAACGAAGCGTGCCATGAGTGGCCAACTGACAAAGGCTAGAGCCATTGAGACAAGGATCAGGCGGGCATTGCCATTAGGGCCGATGAGGGGAATATTTTGCAGGGTGCTATCAACCTGGCTGCCAAAGATGCCAGCCAGGAGGATGGCAAAGAGCAGGCCGGGGAAGGCGAAAATGATGTCCGTGAAGCGTGCGAGCAATTGGTCGCTCCAGCCGCCGAAGAAGCCGGCTAGTACACCTACGGAGACGCCTAAAACAATATCAACAACCTCAACGGCGAGAGCGACGATGATTGAGACGAGCATGCCTTGCATGAGGCGTGCGAGCAGGTCGCGGCCAATGGAGTCAGTGCCGAGCCAATATTGAGCAGAAGGGCCTTCATCCTGGCGGTCAAGTTCCTGGTGGAAGGGACTATGATAGACAGCAGGCCCGATAGTGCCATTGAGGGCACTATTGTAGGGGCCGCCAATATGTTGATAGATCAGTGGTCCAAAGAGTGGGATGAGAATAAAGAGGACGATCACGGTCAGGCTAATCATGGCACGGATATCGCGTCTGAGGCGGCGGAGCGAATCGCGGAGCGGTGTCATCCCTTTTTGAGACCCAGGGGAGTCTGGTGTCCCGATAGGTGTGATGCCAGTGGCAACCTCGGCGGAGAACTCGCTTTGTGCTGGCATAATGGCGGTATCAGGATCAATG
>DAICZM010000478.1 GCA_027311145.1 Ktedonobacterales bacterium | reverse complement strand
CTATACTAATTTTAGATAGTCAATGGCTATTTTATAGATATGTATGTTTGGAGCTTTCGCATGAAGAGTAGTGTATTTTTGTATATGCGTGTACGGTATATCTTTTTTCTTTTCTGTAGTTTACTCGTCTTGCTTTCCGGTTGTACGAGGCCCGGAACGAGTTTGGCAGTGGGTAGTATGGTGACGTCAGGTCTCTCTCCAACAGTGACGGTGGGGGTATCTCCGACAACGGTTGTTCCAACGGCAACGCCTAGCGCAGCGGATGAAAAGCTCCAGCAGCAACTTGCGCGGGTGCAGCAGATACTGCAAGGGATGTCGCTTGACCAGAAACTAGGCCAGCTTCTTATGGTTGAGTATCTGGGCAATAGTTACCAGGGGAGTGGCTTACAAGAAATGGTGGCACAGCAAGATGTGGGTGGCTTTATGTATCAGGAGAGCAATCATAATTTTGCCGCCCCGGATAATAGCGTTGATACAGTGGCAGCAGTTTCGCAGCAAGCGATGCAGGATGCACACACGCCTTTGCTGATTGCAACCGACCAGGAGGGAGGACTGGTCAATCGGCTGTATATCTTTCACGGCTACTTGCCATCGGCAGCAGAGATGGGGGCAAGTGGCAATGCGCAAATGGCTCAACAACAGGGAAGCCAGGCCGCGAAATGGTTGTTACAACTCGGCATTAATACTGATCTGGCCCCTGTTGTTGATGTTCATACTGTTGATCCCCCTATTCTTGCTTCACGCATGTTTGGCAGTGATCCGCAAAGCGTGGTAACCTACGCTGGGGCGTTTCTGAATGGCCTGCAAACGAATGATGTGATTGGTTGTCTCAAACACTTTCCTGGTTTAGGGGCAGTGACCTCTGACCCACACGCAGGACTGCCGATAGTAGATCGTAGTATGGCTCAATTAGCGCAGATTGATTTGGCTCCTTACCAGACGATGATTGCCAAGGATGCGCCAGGGATGATTATGGCGACGGATGTGCTGATGCCAGCGATAGACTCCACGTTGCCTGCTGAACTTTCGCCTAAAGCGATTGATGGGGTGCTACGTGGGCAACTGGGCTATCACGGAGTTGTGATTACGGATGGGCTATATATGGCAGGTATCAGTGATCGCTGGACGTTGGGTCAGGCGGCGGTGTTGTCTATTATGGCGGGCGATGATATCGTGGAAGGGCCATATACACCGGCTCTGGTTGCCAGTGTGGTTGAAGCACTCAAACAAGCGATCCAACAAGGAGAGCTGAGTGAGGCACGTATCGATCAATCGGTCCAACGTATTCTGCTCTTAAAAATGCACTATGGATTGCTCAAATAACTGTGAGTGTTCTGATCTCAGGCAATATTTTTTTGTTGATACACGGCAAATCCCTTTCATGCAAGCGAGCTAACGGTGGTGGCACAGGATTCCAGAGCAAAGGATGTGGAATATGCAACCTCTTTTCGTTGATAACCGTCTGCTGCTGAGTGTCTTGCTGGTGAGTCTTCTCATCTGGAGAGTGATGGAAACAAGCGTGGATATCAAGACGCGCAAACGTCTCCGGGCTGGTGCCCAACGCCGGGATAAAGGATCGCATGTGGTCCTTCTTTGCCTGATCATGTTCGGTCTCCTTTCCGGCGTAATGCTAGCTTTTAAGGTTCCTGCCACCGCCATCACAAGTGTTCCTGACCTCTTCTTTTGGCTGGGCATGTTCCTGATGTACGCGGGGATGGCATTGCGTCTCTATGCCATCCATGTACTTGGTACCTTCTTCACAACGGTGGTGGCCGTCGCACCCGAGCAGACGGTGATCGAAGCAGGTCCTTACCGACTCATTCGGCATCCCTCCTATAGCGGCATCCTTCTTATATTGCTCGGATTTGGGCTTAGCTTTACGAACTGGTTGAGTCTGCTTGTCATCATGGGATGTGCGCTGGTTGGTTTTAGTTACCGTATCCAGGTAGAAGAGCGTGTCTTGCAGGAGCAGCTGGGCCAACAATATCAGCAGTACATGCGGCACACCAAACGACTCATCCCTTTTGTCCTGTAACGAAAGATCAGTTTTTTCACGCTTCTCATCTGGCTTTATTCATCTATTTCCCTGTTCAAGATGGCTGCAAAGAGTGACGTGCTATAATACGCATAAAAGGTAATGAGACGACAATGTTGTGTCCAGTTCACGCTGATAGAGGAGTAATATATGCCACGCGCCATTGACTTTCATGTTCATCTGCCGACAACGGAGTTTATGCAGGTCACGCTTGGCCCTTATGCCAGAGCTGCCGAGCGTTTCTTCCGCACAGAAGTCAAAATGAAGGATATCGAGCAGATTGCTGCCGATTATGCAGAACTCGATATGGTCGGCGTCTTGTTGGCCTGGGATGCTGAGACCGCAACAGGATTGCCTCCTCTAGGAAACGATTATGTCGCGGCTATTGTGCAGCGATATCCTCAGCAGTTTGTCGGTTTTGCCAGTGTGGACCCGCATAAAGGCAAGGCGGCTGTAAAAGAGATCGAGCGAGCGATCAAAGAGCTTGGACTGGCAGGCGCGAAGTTTCATCCCGGTGTGCAGGCATTTTATCCCAATGACCCTACGTTCTATCCCTTGATGGAGAAGATTCAGGAGCTAGGTGTGCCAGCCCTTTTCCATACGGGCACGAATGGCTTAGGGGCAGGCACGCCGGGTGGAATGGGCATCAAGCTCGATCACACACGTCCGATCTATCTTGACTCTTTAGCGGCAGATTTTCCTGGTTTGACCATTATCGGCGCACATCCTTCTTGGCCCTGGCATGAAGAGATGATCGCCATCATACAGCATAAGACGAACGTATTTAATGATCTCTCTGGATGGTCGCCGAGGTACACGCCCGAGTCATTGTTGCGTGAAGCTGCAACCCGTCTACAAGATCGTTTTCTCTTCTGCTCTGACTATCCCTTTATTACTCCGCAACGGTGGCTCAAGGACTTCGAGACATTAGCTTATTTCAAGCCGGAGGTCCGTGAGAAAATCCTGTGGCGTAACGCTCAGCAATTGCTGGCTCATACCGCAGTGGGTCAGATGCACTTCTCTTAAGATCGCATTGGGTTATTCGTCCATCGATTTTTTGCTCTTTTTCCATTAGCGTTTGTGTATACTAATCTTAGCATTGAGACGTTAGGGGGAGCGCACAATGGCATTTACGCAAGATGAAATACAATCTTTACATACGATCTTGGGGCAAAAATTGACTCAGCAACGTCAAGAATTGGAGCAATTTTTCGATCAACGGTTGCAAGTGCTACGACGTGAATATGAGCAACGCCTGATTACCACACAACAAGAGTATCTTCGGGTCTTAACGCAAAAATTAGCGGAACAGCAGCAAAAAAATCGTGAGGGGTTAAATCAGCGACTGGAGATGTTACAGGCATCGTTGGGAGCGTCGATGGGGCGTGAGTTTGGGTTGCGACATCAGCAGCAACAGCACGCTATGGAGGCCGACATTGAACGGGCACTGGCGGCGCAATTACTGGCAATTGAGCAATTGATCAGTCAGCGTTTTTCTTCTGTGCAGGCTATAGCGGATCCAACACTGTTTTATAGTGAAGAGATGCATCCCGATTTTGGCGCGATAGAAATCCAGACAGAGATTCCCTGGCAAGAGTTCTTTGACATGGTCGGGAAGGCACTTGATGAGCGGATTGATAGTTTGAGTACATCGCTCGAAGTATCGCTCAAGAGTTTTGAACGAGAGGTGTCTCTGC
>DAICZM010000477.1 GCA_027311145.1 Ktedonobacterales bacterium | reverse complement strand
TACCTAGGCGAGCATCTGCGCCTAGGTACGCAGGCTGCTGTCAAAGTACTCCATACACAACTGGCAAGCCATGACGACGTGGAGGGGTTCGAGAAGGAAGCCCGGACGGTGGCCCACCTCAAACACTCTCATATCGTACGCATCCTCGACTACGATGTCGAGGAGGATACTCCTTTCCTGGTCATGGACTACGCTTTGGGTGGCACCTTGCGCCATCGGCATCCCAAAGGAACGCGTCTCCCCTTCACGGCAGTCATCTCCTATGTCAAACAAGTTGCTGATGCTTTACAATATGCTCATGACCAGCGTGTCATCCACCGTGATGTCAAACCAGAAAACATGCTCATTGGGGAGCATAATGAACTGCTCCTCTCCGACTTCGGCATTGCCATTGTTGCTCAGAGTTCGCGCTATCAGAACACGCAGAATATGGGTGGGACGATGGCGTACATTGCCCCCGAGCAGATCCAGGGCCATCCACGCCCTGCGAGCGATCAATACTCATTGGGTATTGTTGTCTACGAATGGCTCAGTGGGAACTATCCCTTTCATGGATCGATGGCTGAGATAGTGGCACAGCATCTCGCGGTTCCACCCTCTCCACTGCATGAAAAGATTCCGACCATTTCTTCCGATGTGGAGCAGATAGTTCTGACAGCACTGGAGAAGGACCCTTACAAGCGTTTTAGGAGTGTCAAAGCGTTTGCTACGGCCCTTGAACAGGCTTACCAGAAAATACAAGCACCTCCTACAATTTTCACAGTCCCCCTGCAGTCCTCAGTACCTGTGATAGAACAAGGAGAACAGATCCTCCAAGGAGAACTCTCTACTGCTGAAATGGTCCCTTTACCCGAACAGCCCGCTGTACAGACCCCTAGCCAGTCGCTTCCACCCATCCCCTCATCTACAGAAACGCCACCTGGGTCTCCTGCTGTATTCTCCTTTCCCTCACTGCCTTCCCCTCCCCCCGGCGCAGTCCGCCACAGCCCGATGAGCCACTAACAAAGTGGCACACCAAACGGAAAACACCAGAGACCCTGAGCCTGAGAAATGAACAGTTCTCAGTGCTTGCTCCTGGTAGTTCCCGCATCAAAAGCTTGATGGCGACCCCTAGGAAGAGGCTCATACAGTCTTTTGTTGAGACGAACGGGGGATACCTCGTCGTACAATACGAGACGAGAAGCGGGAGTCAGTCCAACGTGAGCAAACAGTGGTCTCATCTCCCCTCAAAGGAGGCTGGCTCCCGATCTTTTTTGATGGTAGAATGTGGAGAGCAAGACCTCACAACAAGACCTCACAAAAGGAGCATGAAGATGATACCACAACCGAACGCAGTGCCACCAATTCCTGAAGGCTGTTCCACCGTGATGCCGTGGATTATTTCACGAGATACTGCCAGGCTCCTCGATTTCCTGAAACACGCCTTTGGGGCGCAGGAACTCTCCCGCTTGTCTCACGCAGATGGCACGATTACACATGCTGAAGCGAGAATTGGTGACTCGATTGTCGGGTGCTTTGATACGAGAGAGGGGTGGCCGGAGACCCCTTGCTTCCTGCGTCTCTACGTTGAGGACGCTGATGCCGTATACCAACAAGCCCTTGCCGCTGGCGCTGTTTCCGTCACTGAGATGACCAGTCTGGTCTGGGGGGACCGGGGAGGGCGTGTGCGCGACCCCCTCGGCAACATCTGGTGGATTCAGACCCAGGTCGAGCAGGTCGATCAAGAGGAGATAGCAAAGCACCTCCAAGATCAAGAGTCACTCGATGCTTTGCGCTATACCCGGGAGTCTCTTGATCGCGAGATGAGAAGTCGAGCGCGCTGAGTTCGGACCATCCCATTTCTCGCACGCATGTCTCAACAAAAAACTGATTGAATTTACACAGATAGCCGATAAGAAACCGCCTCAGAAGCGGCTTCTTATCGGCTATCTTGCTGAGCTGCTCAACCTTCAGGGCAAATGCTCACCCTTGAGGTCAAAATCTCCTCACTCTTCACGTCATTTACCAACAAGCTCTTTCTTGAGAAAGAAATGTAAGTGTTTAGCTGGTCTCAGAATCAGTTGTTAAATGCGTCTCGAAACCGTCCGTTTTCTGCGACAGATAGTTCTGTTTTACTAAGGCTGCGCTGCACAACCTCCCCATGCACAAACTTTCCTCTTGACAATTCTCAAAACTCATCTCATAATCAAATTCTCAAAAGGTCAGGCAATTGACGGGAATCCCGAGACAAAAGGAAGAGATTATGAAAATTGGGTACGCGCGCATCTCTAAACAAGAGCAAAATGAGGCGCTCCAGATAGACGCGCTCAAAGAAGCTGGATGTGGAAAATGGTTTGTAGACAAGATCACTGGTTCAAAAGTAGAGCGGAAAGGACTCAGCGAAGCTCTAGCATATCTACGGCCAGGAGATACCTTCGTCGTATGGAAACTGGATCGGGCAGGGCGCTCCTTGAAGCATCTTATCGAACTGCTCAAAGATCTCCAGGGACGAAACATCGAGTTTGTGAGCATTACTGAGCGGATAGACACCACTACCCCCGGCGGCAAACTGATCTTCCATCTCATGGGAGCACTGGCGGAATTTGAGCGCGACCTTATCCGTGAGCGGACCAATGCAGGTTTAGTTGCTGCCAAAGCACGAGGGCGTGTCGGTGGGCGGCCACGCAAGCTCAGGACGAATGGAAAAGTGGCCTTGGCTCGGCAGATGTTTGCAGATCAGAGCCATTCCATTCCAGAAATATGCGATGCCCTTGGGATCTCCCGCGCTACCTTATATCGGTATGTAAAAGAGGCCAAGTCACCAGAATAATTATACAGATTCCACCAGTTTAATGTCGGGATTTACAATATACGAGATAGAGATATCCCAATAAGTTTTGATGCCTGCATCAAGGGGCATAATTAACACTTTTGACAGACCGTATGGGATACAATGAACAAGTTCGGTCATGTATACAATTAGTGGGAAAGGAAAACAGATGGGAATATCGCAGATAGCCGGGGGGCAACGTCGCATCTCCGTGTCAAGTTGGAGTCTGCATCGAACATTGTGAAGTCCGAAGATCTATGGGGTTGAACAAGGTTTTCATGTGCCGAAGGAGGAGCAACAGAAAGCGCAGATGACATTATTAGAGTTACCTGCGCGCTTAGCAACATTTGGGATTACCACACTAGAAATCTGTCATTTCCACCTTCCATCGCTTGATCGCGGGTATCTTGCTGAAGTGCGCTCGGCATTGCAAGCGGCGCAGATAGAACTCTTCTCGCTGCTCATCGATGAGGGAGACCTGACGCACCCCCAACATGCGGAGCAGGATCAGGCCTGGATAGAACACTGGTTGGAGATTGCAGCGGATCTGGGAGCCAGGCGAGCGCGTGTTATTGCAGGCAAATCAGTTTCTGAGGATGCGCTCTCACGGAGTGCGCAAGCATTGCGCTCTCTTGCTGAACGTGCGGAAAGCCTGGGCCTACGCCTGATGACGGAAAACTGGTTTGCATTACTCTCCCAGCCCCAGGCTGTTCACTCGTTGTTCGATCAGTTGGAGCGGCGTGTTGGTTTGTGCCTGGACTTTGGGAACTGGAAAGGGCCAGATAAATATGCGCGACTGGCATCAATTGCAGGCTATGCTGAATCGTGTCATGCCAAAGCACACTTTTTCCCATCCGACCAGTTTGATCCGGAGGACTATGTGCGCTGTCTTGCACTGACCCATGACGCGCATTTCGTCGGCCCCTATAC
>DAICZM010000476.1 GCA_027311145.1 Ktedonobacterales bacterium | reverse complement strand
CGCTTGGCATATCTGCCCCTATTATGCAAGCTGTGCATGCACAAATGGATGGCGTCATGCGGCAAAATCTGGGTTCTCTTGTTCAAGAGACCCAGTTTGAGCAGGTCACATCAACATTCGCGCTTACCAAACCGCCGCAAGCGAATACTGTATTGTTTACTGAAGGTGTAGATATGGCGCAAGCGCAAACGCATCTCAACATAATTCAGGGGCGTAGCGCAGGTATCGCCAGCCAGCCAGGAAATACTATCGAAGTAATGTTGACGCCTGAGACTGCACAGGCCCTACATGTCACTGTTGGCTCGACGTTTCAACTGCAAATTAGCTATTTGTTGCAGCTCCCTACATTTCGTGATGCCAATCCATCGCCCTCTCATACTTCGCAGGTGACTGCGTATGTGGCGGGCCTGTTTCAGCTCAATGCTGCCGATAGCGTCTACTGGCATGGTAACGATTTCCAGCCGATAAAATTCGCAACCGAAACCTCGACGATTTATAACTATAGCCTGCTTGTCTCAAATAACGCTCTTTTTACGCTGTTTGATACTATCCGCACTGCTGCCCATACCGATGCAATTTATACGCCTACAGAAGGTGGTTATACATTCGTCTGGCATTATCATCTGGGGACGCAACGTATTTTTAGCAGTGATCTGGACGCGCTGATTGCGCATATCAACAATCTGCAACTGGTCTACCTCAATTTGTATGGCAACATTCCCGATCCTGGCTATCCCTATCTGCAACGCGCACAGGTAATCAGTCCACTTTTTGGAACATCTGAGGCCCCAGGGCTACTGGATAATTTCCAGAGTCGTGTACAGGTGGCACGTATTCCTGTGCTGATCGTCGGTTTACAAATATTGGCATTGGTGCTTTTTTTTGTCAATCTGATTACTGGCGTGCTGATCGAGCGGCAGACCGAAACAATTGCGTTATTGCGCAGTCGAGGGGCAAGTAGTGGACAAATTTTTGGTGCCTTGCTGACACAGAGTCTCGTGGCGGGCATACTGGCTTTTGTGCTAGGCATTCCTCTGGCGGTGCTGGTTGCATTCGCGCTGGCGCAACGCATCTTGCCAGCTGCTGAACAAAATGCGCTGAATGTGATTACGCTCGATTTGTTAGCAGCGGCTCAGCAAGTGATCTGGTATGCTGTTGTTGTCGTGCTGGTGACGCTAATCACTATGAGTCTGACTCTGTTTGCTGCCGCGCGGACGGACGTACTGGCGATACGGCGTGAGAATACGCGCACGCACAAGCGACCATTTTGGCAGCGTTTGAATCTTGACCTGATCGCAGGCATTATCGCGCTTGTCGGCTATGGGATTTCATTGTATCTGACCAATGTCAGCGGTATTTTGCAGAGCGATGCGCAAACGCTGGTAATCACGCCGTTGTCGATTATTGCGCCCTTTTTCTTGATTATCGGTTGCATGCTGCTCTTTCTGCGCCTTTTCCCTTTTCTGTTGCGCCTTGGTGCCTATCTTGCTGTGCGTGGACGGGGTGCGGTCTCGCTGCTGGCTATGACCTCGATTGCGCGTGCGCCACGTCAATCTATGCGCATGACCATGCTGCTCGCGCTTGCTATTGCCTTTGCCTTGTTTACGCTAGTGTTTAGAGCGACCGAAAGCCAACATATTCAAGATGTAAGTACCTATCTGGCTGGAGCTGATTTTAGCGGCAATCTCTCTTCTGTTAGCTCCGCGGCTAACCAGACACAGGTGCTAAATCAGTATCAGCATATTGCGGGCGTACTTTCCGCCAGTGTTGGTTATGCTACGTCTGGCGTGGGAGGCATAGCCAATATGCCAATCCAGATGCGTGCGGTCGATGTGTCCACTTTCGCGCACACAGTCATCTGGTCTTCCACATCCGATCAGCAAACTGGGACGCTGTTATTGCAGCAACTAATAGCGGAGCGTGCGCAGGCTATTGCGAGCAATATTATGCCGGTAATTGTGGATGCAAATGTGAGCAATATACTACAATTGCATAGTGGTTCCGTTTTCCCGTTGAAAGATAATAACTCCGCTAGCCCTCAGCTACGTTGCATTATTGTTGGTGTTGTGCAGCATCTGCCGACAGTGAATGATCGTGTGGCGATAGCGAATGGCGTAGATGTAGGGGGCGTCTTGCTGGATTATCAAAGCTATGCCACCGTGTACACGCAGCAAGCGAAACAGCAGCAGCTCTCTGAAACAGCACCCCCACAGATAAACTGGCTCTGGTTGCAGACGAAAAGTGATGCTATCTCTTTGGCGAATGTACGCCTCGCGCTGGCCAGCACCATGCCTCTGACTCAGTTGATAGATCGGCGTGCGCTGCTCGACTCGCTGAATAATGATCCGTTGTACGTGGTAATTGGCGGCATATTGGGGATCGGAACGATCACTGCACTCCTGCTGGCTCTGGTTGGCGATCTGCTTGCCTCCTGGTTGAACGTGCGCACGCGTCTGACCAATTTCGCCGTTTTGCGTGCGCTTGGCACGACGCCACGCCAGATAACTAGCGTGTTACTCTGGGAGCAGGTCGTTGTCTATACGATGGGATTGTTGCTCGGTGTAGCCTTTGGTATCACGTTCGCGCTAACTGTTGTACCCTCGCTAACAATCACCGATTTGAACATGCAGATCAGCGGCGGCGTCTTCTACAGTCTACAAAATACCTTTCCTGTACAGGTTGTACTCCCTTCAACACTGTTCTTTGCGCTACTCGCGCTGGTAGTGGTCTTTGTCCTTGCGCTGGTGATGATGGTGCGCGTCGTGTCTCGTCCGTTGCTCACGCAGGCCTTGCGTCTGAACGAGGATTAAAGAGGGACTAACGCTTTTGCAATGTTTGTTGTATAAGAGGATGCAATGCATGCAGCGGAAACACCAACCAGGAATTGGTCCATTTGATAACGTTGCCTAAGTCAGTCAGAGATTGGCGATGAGCAAGAAGCCCCTTGGTTGCTCAGACTGCGCTAATGTAGCAACCAAGGGGCTTCTCTCTATAACCTCTACAAGAAAAATTTTGTCCTATCCGTGTGACGCTTTAACACTCGCTATGTCCGCAGCTGTAACATTTTTTGCAGCCTTCTTCATAGACCAGTGTATTGCAGCCACATTGGGGGCAAAGGTTGCCCGTGACGTTCCGCATGTTCAAGTTCACTTGCGATGGATCACTGCCATGCGTGCCAGTACCATTTTTGCCGACTGTTTCTTGCACTTGCACCTTTATTGGTTCTTGTGCCTCGCTCTGCTCGACTTCCTGCAGCGACTCGATATGCAGTTCCAGCGCACGGGCAACCGCGTCAGGAAGCGAGCGAATCTGCTGCATGCCGAAGCCAACCGACCGGCTGCCACCAATACCGCGCAATTGATCAACGATCTCCTGGGCGCGATCACTTTGTGAAAGTGGGCTAAGCAGACGCAAGTTCAGCGAGATCAGACGGCCTAACGCTTCAGCCAGGGCGGCAATATCGCTACCAGCTTTGCCGACATTGACAAAGACTTCTAACGGTCCTTGTTCATCGCTATTGATGGTGACGTTGATCTTCCCTTCGGGAGCGGAAACCTGGCGTGTGTAGCCATGTACCACCGCAGGACGTGGTTTGACTCCTTGCTGAATGGATGTGACAGGCTCAAGCAGCGGGGCATGTTTCTCAGCGTCAGCCTCCTTTTTCTTTTGCTCGTCTTCCACGCGCGTGAGTACGGCATCACGGGAACCATCGCGATAATAGGTGATGCCTTTACAGCCCATCTCATACGCCATGCGATACAGCATTTGCAC
>DAICZM010000475.1 GCA_027311145.1 Ktedonobacterales bacterium | reverse complement strand
ACGTTTTGTCGCGGCCCGTTTCCTGGAGCAGGTTGAGGCGGTTTATCGTCGCCTTGGCTATGTTGTGATTGTGGCCGCGGAGACCATTCGCGACGAGCAGGGGCAGGCGTTGGGGGCCAGTGGGCAGGTGGGGAGCGATGCTTTCCACCATCCCTTGCTGAGCGGGGCGGCGCAATATCTGGTCGAGTTGGTGAAGCGCGAGCTAAAACTGCGCGCACGCTTTGACAAGCCGGGCGACTTGCAACGAATGGCCTATCAGGCAGTTTCGCCAGTTGATCGCCATGAAGCCTATTTGGTGGGGAAAATGGGCGTTGCTGCCCTGTTGGACGGCGAAAGTGATAAAATGGTAACATTGGTACGCCATACAACGCCAGTCTATCATTGCACGACTGGTCTAGTCGAGCTGGCGCGCGTGGCAAATGTGCAGCGGCTGATGCCAGCAGAGTATGTGGATGCAAGCGGTACAATGGTTACAGCGGCTTTTTACGAGCATGCCTTGCCGCTGATTGGCGAGCCGTTGCCGGACTATCCACGTCTGGAGATTGTAAAGGTGCAATCATGACACAACTCACACGGGCGATCCTGGTTGTTCTCGATGGTGTGGGTGCAGGCGCAAACCCTGATGCAGCCGCATATGGCGATGAGGGGGCCAGCTCGCTTGAGCATTGTGCGCAGGCGGTTGGTGGGCTAGCTCTGCCCAACCTGGGCAAGCTCGGCCTGGGCAATATCACGCCTATCCTGGGCACGCCACCCTCTACCGACGTGCAGGGGAGCTATGGGCGGATGGCTTCGGCAGCAGCAGGTAAGGACAGCACGACGGGCCATTGGGAAATGACGGGTGTTGTGCTACAGAAGGCGTTGCCCACCTATCCGCATGGGTTTCCAGCGGACCTCGTGGCACGTTTTGAGGGGGCCATTGGGCGCAAGGTGCTTGGTAACGTGGTGGCTTCTGGCACTGAGATCATCAAACAACTGGGTGAGGAGCATGTCCGCACCGGTTCTCCGACCCTCTATACCTCGGCGCATAGCGTGTTTCAAGTGGCGGCCCATCAGGATATCATTCCCCTGGATGAACTGTATGATATCTGTCGTATTGCGCGTGATCTGCTGACGGGGGAAAATGCTGTTGGGCGTGTGATTGCGCGGCCATTTATTGGCAGGCCGGGGGCATTCAAGCGCACGGAGCATCGCCGTGATTTCTCGTTGGCTCCGCTGGGCATCAGCCTACTGGATGTGTTGTATGCAGCGGGCAAAGAGGTGATAGGTATAGGCAAGATAGAAGACCTTTTTGCGGGGCGTGGCTTAACGCAGCGGGAGCATAGCGAGACGAATGGTGAGGGCATGGCGGCAACATTGCGCTGGCTGGGGCGCGACTTTACGGGTCTGCTTTTCGTCAATCTGGTCGAATTTGATATGCTGTGGTGTCATCGGCGCGACAGTCAGGGCTATGCGCAGGCGTTACGCGGGGTTGATGCATGGTGTGCGCAGGTGCAGAGCGCGATGCGCCCAGGTGACGGCTTATTCTTGACTGCCGATCATGGGGTGGACCCGACGTTTCGTGGCACGGACCATACACGCGAATGCGTGCCGTTGTTAGCTTATGGACAGTCGATGCGTGCGGGCGTTGATCTTGGCACGCGGGCAAGTTTTGCCGATCTGGGGCAGACGCTGGCGCAGACGTTGGGTGTGGGACCACTCGCGGCAGGAACAAGTTTTGTAGAACAGATCATGGATGTGTTATGACAGAGACAAGACGCAGTGACGTATCGAGGCAGTCGCAAGAGCTGCTGCTGCGTGGCGAGCGCGTTTTCTTGCGCCATCCACGTATAGCGGATGCAACAAATGTGTTTAACTGGGAGGGCGATGATGAGGTCTGGCGTTATGACCCGCATCGTCCCTATTCGCGTATCATGGCGGAGTTCCTGCCGATCTTTGAGCGTAACTATGTGCGTGGCAATGGACGGCAGTATTGGTTTATCATTGAAGATGAGCAACGGAAGCCGATTGGTACGATCACATATTTCAATATTGACACGCGCATCTCACATGTTGAGGTTGGTTTGGGCTTTGGAGAGAAAAGTAGTTGGGGCAAAGGCTATGGTGCGGAAGCGATTCGCACATTGGTACACTACCTCTTCATGACCCTCAATTTCAATCGTATCTATGCGGAGACGGCTCTGGCAAATCAACCTGCCCGTCGTGCCTTTGCCAGAGCGAATTTCATCGAGGTTGGGCAGATTTACGATCCTCGCAGCTCAGGGGACCCCTGGGTACTTTTAGAAATATGGAGAAGGAACTACTATGACTTCAGCAACTCCCACGCTTGATCCAAAGATTTTCAGTGCCTACGATATTCGTGGCATCTATGGTGATACGCTGACCGACGAGGGGGCATATTTGATTGGGCGGGCCGCGGCGCAATATCTCAATGTGCCCGCCATTGCCGTTGGGCGCGATATGCGTCTGTCTTCACCCGTCTTGGCGGCAGCGATTATGCGCGGCATCACCGAGCAAGGCGTGAACGCGATTGATCTGGGCATGACCACAACGGATGAGCTGTATTTCGCGGTTGGCAAGTTTGACTATCCAGCGGGTGTGATGATTACGGCTTCGCACAATCCGGGCAAATATAATGGCATGAAATTTTGCCGTGCGCAGGCGTTCCCGGTGAGCAAGGATAGCGGCTTGACGGACATCCGCGATCTGGCGATCAGTGGCAATTTTGCCACGCCCGCAAGCAAGGGTGAGATCAGCCAGCATGATGTGACCGATGCGTATGTCCAGCACGTGCTGTCGTTTATCGATGTCAGCAAGATCAGGCCGCTCAAGATTGTGGCTGACGCGGGCAATGGTATGGCGGGCATGATACTGCCCAAAGTTTTTGCCCACCTGCCCTGCGAACTCGTGCCACTCTATTTTGAGCTTGATGGCAATTTCCCGCATCATCCAGCCAGCCCGATTGAGCCAGAGAATATGGAAGATGCCTGTCAAAAGGTGATTGAGACAAAAGCTGACATGGGTGTAGCTTTTGATGGCGATGCTGATCGCATGTTCCCCGTGGATGAGCATGGTCGGATCGTTGATGGCTCGATGGTTACGGCTGCCGTTTCCAATAGCCTGTTGCGCAAACAGCCTGGTTCGACGATCCTCTATAACTTGATCGTCTCGAAAAGCGTGCCCACGCTGATCGGTGAACTGGGCGGCACGGCTGTACGCACGCGGGTCGGACACTCGTTTATCAAGGCCGAGATGCGTGAGCGCAATGCAATCTTTGGCGGCGAGCATTCCGGTCACTTTTATTTCCGCGACAACTGGTATGCCGACTCTGGCCTGATCGCTTTCTTGACGATGCTTGAACTCGTCTCTATCGAGAACAAGCCACTCTCCGAACTGCTCAAACCATTGGACACCTGGGTGCGCAGTGGCGAGATCAACAGCACGGTGAGCGATGCGCAGAGCAAGCTGAAGGCATTAGAGGAGCATTTTGGTGCTAGAGCGCAATCAGTGGACCATCTGGACGGCCTGACCGTTGATTTTGGTGACTGGTGGTTTAATGTGCGTTCCTCGAACACCGAGCCGTTGCTGCGCCTGAATGTCGAGGCGAAGAATGACACGTTGATGCAAGAGAAGCGCGACGAGGTCCTGGCCTTTATGCGCGCATAAAACGTAGTACTCTGTCAAAGGTGATTGTACACGTTTTTTGTGCCTGGGAGCAGGGCGTGATAAATCACGCCCCTACAATTAATAAAGGCAGAACGTGTGTCATATCATTGTAGGGGCGTGAT
>DAICZM010000474.1 GCA_027311145.1 Ktedonobacterales bacterium | reverse complement strand
TCTTATAAAAGAATTGCAAGGGCGCGGCGAACAGATTCGCGCACTTGTCTTACCTGTAGAAAATGCTGATAAATTGGTTGCGCAAGGCGTAGAGGTCGTGCGCGGTGATATTACCGATCCGAATACACTGGGGCCTGCTGTAAAGGATGTTGACCTGGTTTTTCATCTTGCTGCTATGATGGGTATCTGGCGTCCGATTTCTGATTATCGCATGGTCAATGTCGCTGGTGCAGAGAATCTCTACAAGGCGGCACAGGTTGCGCATGTGCGCCGTTTCGTGCATACCAGCTCTCACACCGTCTATGGCCTAGGCCTGGGGCGTTTCTTGACCGAGGATGCGCCGTTTCATCCCGACGCACACCCCTACAGCCGTACCAAAGCCGAAGGTGACCGTCTGATCCGTCGCTTGATGCTGACAAGCGAGATGGAGACTGTTATTCTGCGTCCCGGCAGTTTCTTTGGCCCTGGTGATCGCCTGAACTTCGGGCGCATGGCACAGCGCATGAAGGATGGCAAGGGCATTATTATTGGGCGTGGCGATAACGCTCTGCCTTTCTGCTACATTACCGATATTGTGCAGGGCTTCATGTTGGCGGCTTACCATGAGAAAGCTCCTGGCAATGTCTATAACATTACTAATGACCGCCCTTTGACGGAAACAGAGATGTTTAACGAGATTGCCGATGCCGTTGGTGGTAAACGTCCCACGTTGCATGTCCCCTTCCTACCGCTCTTCTATGGTAGCATTGTCGCGGAGAATGTGGTCCAGCCGATTCTCAAAGGTGAGCCACTGATCACGCAGCATGGCATGCTGATGTTTGGGAGCGATAATAAGCATAGCATCGAGAAGGCGCGGCGCGAACTGGGCTTTGAGCCAAAGGTTGACCTGCGTGAGGGTATTCGTCTCTCCGCAGCATGGTTTAACGCGGGTGGCATGAATCTGCCAACGACTGCTAACCAGGCCAGCCAGAATACCTCGCTGAGCGGAGCTAGCAAATAAATTTTCAAATAGCAGACAAGAAACGCGCATCAGGCAATGCTTGATGCGCGTTTCTTGTCCCTGCGCTCTATTCAGAGATGGTGGAAACCTTTTTGCCCGCTTCCTTGAGGCCAAATTTCTTAATAGTGCTGCGTAACCAGCCTGCTGTTGGACCCGTGTCAACCTTGCTGCTCGTCTGTACGAGAAACGAAGCTGATTGAGGTCGCGTGGGCAATTTATTGGACTGGCGCAGGTCTGCCAATTCCTGATAATGCTGATATGCCCAATACATATTGATGCGGCATCCTTTGCAATTCTTTACATCATCCTCGTTCTTTGTGCCACACTGTGGACATTCTGCCATGGTCTGCTCCTTCCGCTGTTCTCTAATAAGGCTTGAAAAATTCATCAATTCTACTCGTTTTACATCCCATGCATCCAGATTAGATAAAACCCATGCGTATCGCTTCCGCGACAGCCTGCGCACGATCTGTCACCTGGAGTTTGCGATAGATATCTTGCATCTTACGTTTGACCGTCACCTCGCTCCAAAACTGGCGAGCGGCGATCTCTTTGTTGCTACACCCTTGGGCTGCTAAACGCACCAGCTCGATCTCCAGATCGCTCAAACCAGAGCGTAGGCGGTCCTGCTCACGTGTTAGGCGGCTGAACTCGCTCAAAATGTGCGTCATGGCATGCGGGTCGCTCACAATACGCTCGCCGCGATGAACCGCACGCAGTGCGTTTAGCACATCGTGCAGCGGCAATGATTTTTGTAAGTAGCCATGTACACCGACACGAATAGCGCGCACCAGTAGTTCGTTGTCGGTCAAGCCTGTAAAAATGACGACACGGATAGTTGGGTTGACCCGGTAGAGCTGTTGCGCGATATCAAGGCCATTGGTAGAACCAAGCAGGATATCGAGCAAGACAATCTCTGGCTGTAGTTGCATGGCTAGTGTGATGGCTACATTGCCGGTGCTTGCCTGCCCCACAACCTCGAAATCTGGCTCTTCCGCGAGCAAGGCGCACATCCCCTTACGAACAACTTCGTGGTCATCAACGATCAGCATACGAATGATTGGAGGCGAGAATGGGCGAGGTGTAAGCTGTGCCGACCCTTGAACTGTTTGCTCCCCATTGCCATCTGTTCCCATTCCCGCCATTTCTTGTACCATGCTGATTGGTATACGCATTTCAGCATGTACCATCTCTATTGCTTGTGTCGTAGGCACGAATACGGATGTCATAGAAACTCCGTCACATCTAGCGTTAGCATCGTTGGAATACGCGATAAGATGTACAGAATTACTATGCTTTGCTGCCAACCTTGTCAGACTGCTCCTGAACTGCATTAATTACAGGCAGGTTGCGCAAACGCGATGATCGGCCCTGTTTGCCACGTAGCAGTGAGTTGGCAGTAATCACGCCCACCTCGGTCGCAACACTACTGAGCGTTGGCACATGGCAAAGCATATTGGTGTATGATGCATTTGCCAATGGGCAATAGCATTCGCCGGCTTTGATGCTATGGCGCAGATCGTCAGCCTTTGGTGTTGTCCAAACCGACATGAAATCGTAATTGTGTTCACGCAGGTTGCCAACTGACTCTGCGCGAATGCAGCATGTCCAGACATCGCCATTGGGAGCGATCTGGGCCGAGGCCACGCCCGCTAAACAGGGGATGATCTGCCGCTTTTCAACGAGTGTGCGCTTCACCATGTCATAGTAGCGGTCGCGGAAAGATTGTGTGATGCGCGAGACGCCCGTGAACTCGGAGCGGCGAATATCGTCTTGGAGCTTGTTGATCACCGGCTCATATTTATGAATGGGGGGTGTAATGCCCATGCCCACGGTGTCTAATTCGACGCGCTCTTCTGCGATCTCGCTAATGAAGGAATCGGGTTTGAGTTCGTTGTAGACGAAGTTATAAATATTTTCAAACTCATCGATATTAAAGTTTGAGATCACGGTGTGTACGCCCAGCGTGAAATTTTTATAACGGCCCTTGAGAGCTTTGAGACCGGCATAGGTGCGCATTGCACGCTCGAAATTGCCTTTGACGCCGCGCACAATATCGTGTTTTTCGCCTACGCCATCCAATGAAAGGTTGATAATCACCTCTGAGGTAGGAGCTGCCTGAAGCACACGCTCGATACGCCCAGGAATAATTTTATCCTGAATACCGTTCGTGGGAATATTGATAATGCCCGGGCGACAGTGACGATAGGCCGCGCCCACCATCTCTGGCAGGTCTTTACGTAGCGTTGGCTCACCACCGCTAAAAGTAAACCAATAGGCATCTCGACCAATAGACTCAAATGTCTTTTCATATTCTTCTATTGTAAAATCATCATTGGGACGCTGCCAGACATTGCATGTTTTACAGCGCGAATTGCAGCGATAGCTCACGCTCACGGTCACATTGAGTGGGTTGGCAAGCGGCTTGCCGGTGATATAAGACGCCTGCATTTTAGCAATTTGTGGTAGAACTTCAAGCACAGTTTTTTCCTCCCCTACAAGCGGGTCGTATAGGGCAATGTAGTTGACTCTCTAATTGTATTTTCGGTCTTATAAAGAAAAACCTGAGAGCAATTGACCATATCTCTCTCAGTTTCCATAAACAGCAGCGTTCACGGCCAACAGACAACAGGACTGACCCACAGCAATAGGACTATTGTGGGAGCCGGGCCATTTCCGTTTCTATCCTTGTAACGAAGAATATACAATAGAGAAAACATAATGGCGCATGACCTAAGAGGTAAGTACTACTTTTGGGGGGGATATGATAGATTTGAGCGACCCAA
>DAICZM010000473.1 GCA_027311145.1 Ktedonobacterales bacterium | reverse complement strand
GGGTCAGGTCGGTGGCGTGGTCGCCGGATGGGAGTCGGCTGGCCTCCGCTTCCGGGGATAAGACGGTGCAGGTGTGGGAGGCGAGCAGTGGACGGCAGCTGCACACCTATAAAGGTCATTCCAATAGTGTCAGTTCAGTAGCATGGTAACCCGATGGCACGCGTATTGCCTCGGCCTCGCATGATGAGACGGTGCACATCTGGCAGGCGGTGTAAACTCTGCCACCTGCAATCTGCTAGGGTTGGCGCAGGGAGAGGGAGCAGATGATGTGGGGTTCTTGCTCCTGGGCGTCTTCCTGGATGTGGCAGAGGCGGTTGTGGGCGAAGAGGTCAAGCACGAGTTGGGCCAGTTGGTCGTCGTCGATGCCACTGCGCAGTTGACGGTTGAGCGTTTCTTTGGCCGAGGCTTGCAAAGGGTAGCGGTAGATCGTTTCGATGGCTTTGGGCAACTCGGGGTCGAGCGGAAAGAGGCTCTGCTGATAGCGTTCGACGTAGTGCTTGAGCCGTTCGTAGGTGCGCAAACGTGCTCCGCTGGGTCTACCCAGTTGCCCGCCACTGCCCTGCTGCGATTCGGCGATGATCTCTTCCACACCCCGGCGCACCAACTCGTGATGCTCTTCCGGCAGCGGTAGCGCAGGTGTGTCGAGGTCACAGGCGGCGGCGCGCAGGATTGCCAGTTGTGATTGCGTCACACTTTCCCCTGCACGATTGACCCAGGCCAGCGCGTCGTTGCCATCGGCGGTCCGCATGTAGACCAATGCACCCTCTGGCGCACTCGGCGTGGCATGATGCGGACGCACGGAAAAGGCGACGTTGGGCAGCTTTTCGATGATCGTCTTGAGGCGGGGATTGGCCTCGGTCGCGTTCTTCCAAATCTGATACGCCTGTGACGCCAGGTCCACTTCGCTTTCACCTTCGTTGTCCAGCACACCCGCCTTTTCGTTGTAGAGATCGAAGAAGCTGCGCAGATCGCCCTCATCTTCAAAGAAGGCCTCGTCGGTGCCCACCACTTCCGCGTTCTGCTGCAAACGTTGGCGCACACGTTCGCGCAGGTGCAGGATACGCTCGACGCCCTCGGCAGGCAAGAACGAGTAACAGGCAATGAGGTCAGCTTGCTGCCCGATGCGATCCACGCGCCCGACGCGCTGCACCAGGCGGATAATCGCCCAGGGCAGATCGTAATTGACGACAATCGCCGCGTCTTGCAGGTTCTGGCCCTCGGAGAGTACATCGGTAGCGAGCAGCACGCGAATCTCGTCCTGCAGGTCGATCGGCTTGCCGTTGCTGCGTGGACTGAAGCGCCAGGCCAGGCGCGTCGGCTCTTCCGAAGCGCCTGTCACCGCCTCCAGGGGACCGATGCCACGCGCGCGTAACTGCTGCGTCAGGTAGGCCACCGTGTCGGCAAACTGCGTGAAGATCAGCACCTTTTCCTGCGGATGGCGCTGCGTGAGCAGGTCAACCAGGGCGGCGAGCTTGCGGTCGCGACTGGCGTCCCAGCGTCCACAGCGCGCCAGCACGGTCAGCAGCGCACGGGCATCTTGCAGCAGATCGCGTTTCAGCTTGTCGGTAAAGAGCGTGGGGCGAATCCACTTGAAGCGGCGGCGATAGAGCGTCTGATACTGCTGATAGACCTCGGCGGCGCGCTGGCGATAGGCGTTCTCGCTTGCCAATGACGCATCAATGGCATCGACGGTGAGCGCATCTTCCGCGCTGGCATCACCCTCGTTTTCGATTGCTGGCAAGAGAGCATCCTCGTCGATATCGTTCTGTTGCGGGTCGAGCAGGCCCGCGTCCTGGGTGCCCAGCGGCAGGTCTTGGCCCTGTTCGATGGCGTGCAGGAAGACGAAGTTGCGCAGGATGTGGCGTTGCACCGACTCGATGAAGGCGGGACCGCCGCTTTCCAGGCGTTTGAACAGGTTGGTGCGACAGAAACCCATCAGGCGTTTGCCCGCGCGCGACAGACTCTCTAATTGCTGCTTCTCCGCAGGCGTCAGCTGCTGCCCGCGTTTGATCGGCGCGATGTAGTTGGCGAGGCCGTAGCGTGGCAGGCTCAGGGTGTTGATCGCCTCGACCACGGCATCGTCGTAGAGTTTCGCGTAGGGGTCATCGGGTATTTGCCCGTCGGTCTGGAAGATGACGGTGCGCGGGACACGCAGCGGGAAATACGAACGCGAGCCGTCGCTGAAACGCAGGAAGGTGCGGCCTGTCTCCGCGTCGCGCTCGGCATAGTTGTCGCGGATAAAGCTGCGCGTGCGCCGCACGAGATAGAGGCGCATCAGTTCGCGCCAGTCGTCGGCATATTCGCTTTTCTCGAAGGCCGCTAGCGAGCGCACAGGGCACTGATAGCGCGCATAAAAGGTGCTTTCGCCAATGCTGCTGACCAGTTGCTCCGGGCGCACGCCCAGGTCTTTGCTCTGCTCTTCGCTCAAAAAGAGGCGCAGTTGCGCGGAGAGGTCGAGATAGCTCTTGTTATACGGCGTGGCGGAAAGCAAGATGCACTTGCACTCGTTCTTCTCGATATAGGTCTTGATGGCGGTATAGCGTTTGCCTTCCGCGTTGCGCAGGTTGTGGCTCTCGTCGAGGATGAGCAGGCGATAGCGGCGCAGGTTGGGCAGATCGTTGATGACCGTGCTGAGTGAACGCACCGTGCCGACGAGGTGATAGGCGTGTAGATAGTCTTCCCACATCGAGACGAGGTTTTTTGGGCAGATGACCAGCGTCTCCATGCCGAAATCGTCCTGCATGATGCGCGCCAGGGCCGTCGCCATCAGCGTCTTGCCTAGGCCGACAACATCGCCCAGCAGCACGCCGCCGCGCTTGTTGAGATGATGGGCCGCGATCTTGACCGCCGCGACCTGGTAGGCGAAGAGGCGATCGCGAAAATCGTGCGGGATGTGGAAGGAGGCCAGGCCCGTGCGCGCCTCTTCGGAGAGGTGATAGGCCATCTTGAGATAGATGTAGTAGGGCGGGAGCAAGTCGGCGCGTGCCAAACTGTCGTCGATGATGTCGGCCAGTTCGCGCGAGATGTCCAGACACCACTTATCCTGCCAGCGGTCGGCAAACCACAGCTCCAGCTTTTTGCAGGCATCCTGGTCTAAGACATCGATATTGAGTTCGCCCTGCCCGGAGAGGCCCGCGAAGGTCAGGTTGCTGCTGCCGAGAAAGCCCGTGATGGGATTGTTGGGGTCGGTGCGATAAAGCAGGTAGAGCTTGGCGTGCAGCTTGTAGCGCAGAAAGAGCTTGACGACCAGCTTGCCGCTGCGCAATTGCGCGCTCAGGCGGCGCAGACCCTCGTAATCGGCAGTGGTGGGCGCGCCGATGAGCAGTTGATCGCGAAACTCCTGCGCGACACGGGCTTTGAGGCGCACCACCGTGCCCTGGTCAATCTCCTGCGCACCTTTAAGGCTCAACAACGAACGCAATTCGCGCTCCGGCGAGTCGTGCATGCCAACCAGGAGTCGACAGACACCGCCCGCGCTACTCTGCCAGCGTTCCATCAGCGTGTCGAGGTTGCGCCACCCACGCAGATTGAAATAGCCGACGCAGAAATCGGCGCGTTCGGAGACCTGAAGCGTGTTGCGCAGCGCGTCCAACAAACGCTGCTCGATATTGTCAAAGATCCGTGGCATGGCATTCCTCCTCTATCTGTTATGTTCCCCAATGCACCCCCATCGAACGCAAAACCCTACATGTAGTGACACCCCTTGTGGGTGTCATGAAATACGTATCATGCAATGCGTATCATGCATAATAACCATGGCATGACACCCGAGGCATGATGCGCATGGCATGGGTAC
>DAICZM010000472.1 GCA_027311145.1 Ktedonobacterales bacterium | reverse complement strand
AACCTCACAAGGTCCAATTGTAAGCTTTTTTCAGAGAAAAGAGGGGTGTGTGAATATTTCATTACCAATGCTGCTCCTCATTGGTGCAGCAGTATGTATCGCAGGGATCATTATCGCTCAATTAATGCGCAGAGCAGGCGGTCAAGGCCATGCCAGAATAGACCATGGAGCGCATATTGCCCGCAAACATGGCCACGAACGTAGCCCACACTGGCCTAGAGTGGAACATGAACATCGACTCCGCGAGCCAGCATGCGCCGCCTGTGGCTATAAAGGCAAACATATACAGGTCCATCATGTCAAGCCGTTCCACTTGCATCCGCATCTGGAACTTGATCCTGACAATCTGATTACCTTATGCGTTGCCAAAGGACGCGAGCATCACCTGCTACTTGGTCATCTTGACGCATGGGACTCATATAATGAACACATACGGGCCGACGCCAAACATTTTCACCGCAAAACTGCGGCCCAAATTCGTGCCGATATCCGTTGGCAAAAGAAAATGGCACAGAGACCGTAATCTTTGCTTGACGTTTGGTGTATAAACGGATACAATAAATAAGAGGGATTGTCGGTAAATAGCCTACCTATTCACCGGGCGACAGTGGCCGTCCGGTTTTCTTATGCCCTTGAGGACAATGAGGAGTAATAACATACTTTTATGCAGATCATCCAAAACGCTATGACTGAAACAGAACACGAAACACATACATCACATTTTGTACGACGTACCGACATCCGCAATGTTGCAATTATCGCTCACGTCGATCACGGCAAAACCACCCTCGTCGATGGGTTGCTGAAACAGAGCCATATCTTCCGCGACAATCAACAAATGGGCGAACTGATTATGGACTCGAACGATCAGGAACGCGAACGTGGCATCACCATCCTGGCAAAAAACACCGCTATTAGCTATCGCGGTACAAAAATCAATATTATCGATACCCCCGGACACGCAGACTTCGGCGGCGAGGTTGAGCGCGTCCTGAATATGGCAGATGGCTGTATCCTGCTGATCGACGCTGTTGAAGGGCCAATGCCCCAAACGCGCTTCGTCTTGCAGAAAGCCTTCGAGCTAAATCTGAAGCCAATTGTCATCATTAACAAGATTGATCGTCGCGATGCCCGCATTGAACAGGTGCTAGCATGGACCAATGATTTGTTTCTCGAACTTGCCACGCAAGACGAGCATCTTGACTTCACGGTTCTCTACGCCATCGGACGCGAAGGCGTCGCCATGTATCATCCTGATGACGAGCGCGTGAGTCTAGAACCACTCTTTGAGACGATTATCAAAGAGATTCCTGCACCCCTAGTTGATTTAGAGGCACCCCTTCAAATGCTCGTAGCCGCCCTCGACTACGACGATTATAAAGGGAAGTACGCGATTGGGCGCATCATACGTGGACATATCACGCCAAATACCACTGTTGCACGCATCAACCGTGCAGGCGAGATCTCGCGCCAGAAGATCACCCTTGTGCTAACATATAAAGGGCTTCAGCGCGTCGAAGTCGATGAGGCACAAGCGGGCGATATCGTCGCGCTGACGGGTATCGCGGATGCCAATATTGGTGAGACTATCGCGGATATTGATAGACCAGAAGCCCTCCCTACTATCACGATTACAGAGCCGACACTGAAAATGACCTTTGGTGTCAACTCCAGTCCATTTGCCGGACGCGAGGGCAGGTTTCAAACTTCACGCCAGTTGCGCGCTCGCCTCTATCGCGAACTTGAAACAAATGTCAGCTTGCGCGTTGAAGATGGCAACTCGCCCGACGAATTTGTCGTCTCAGGGCGCGGCGAACTCCACCTTTCTGTCTTGATCGAAACCATGCGCCGCGAGGGCTATGAGTTTCAGGTTTCACGCCCTGAAGTCATCACGCGTACCGATGAACATGATCATGTCCTAGAGCCGATTGAAAAGCTCATCATCGATACGAAAGATACCTTCATCGGGGTCCTGACCGAAAATCTAGCGAGCCGCAAAGCCCAACTTGCGAATATGACCAACGACGGCAATGGCAATGTACGTATCGAATATACAATCCCTACACGCGGCTTGATCGGCTTTCGCAATGCCTTTTTGACACTGACAAAAGGCAACGGCGCGATGAACAGTATCCTTCTCGGCTTTGAACCCTGGCTTGGCAAGATTGGCACAAACCGCATGGGCGCACTGGTCGCCTCGGAATTGGGGTCAGCAATGACCTACGGCTTGAACAACGCTCAACAACGTGGTGACACCTTTATTGAGCCAAGCACACCTGTCTACGAAGGCATGATTGTCGGTCTCAACTCTCGACCCGATGACATGGTTGTCAATGTCTGCAAAGAGAAGCAGAAGACGAACATCCGCTCTTCTACCTCGGATATCTCTGTACGCCTGACGCCACCCATCATCATGAGCCTGGAGCAATCACTCGACTTCATCAATAACGACGAACTCGTCGAAGTGACACCGCAAAATATCCGCCTGCGCAAACGCTATCTGACACAGCACGAGCGATCTCGTGCCCGCGAACAAGAATAGCAAAACCAGCCACAAAGCAAACAGCAAGCAAGGTGAAAACTCACGTTGCTTGCTGTTTGCTTTGCTCACACAATCCTAAAGCTTAGCCCCTTCAACCCCTGAACGAACGAACTCGATATAGGCATCCTCATCAATGTAGGCCGAAAAAAGTTTCGCCTCATTACTGCCATCCATCAGAACATAGATCACCCCTCCATCAACTGCGTTCACTTTCCCCATCGCCCCTGTACTTTTGATACGTACATAATCCCCTTCACTAAAGAAGGTTCCATCCGCAGTGGTTTTCATAGGTTTTATCCTTTCTCAGATCACACGCAACACATTTATACGATGTTCACACCGCTACATCTGTTTGCATCTCTCCAAAAGTAAGTGGCGTCAACACCGGTAGCTCTGGATAGGCATAGTTGGTCGAAGCTACCTTCCTCAGCGAAGATGCAATAACTTTTTTATATATCCTAGTGTACTTCTCAGTCATCACACGAGCAGTAAAGTGCTGTTCAACATGAGTACGAACTACGTCACGATCAAGCTCGTCGATACGCGCCATGTATTGTACCATCTCATCGACATTGTCAACCAGAAAACCACTTTTTCCATGCATGACAATCTCTGCTGCCGCCCCACGCTCAAAGCTAATGACGGGACATTTCAGGGCCATCGCCTCGATCATGACCATGCCAAATGGCTCTTCCCATTGAATTGGATTAAGCATACCACGAGCACGACTCAGAAGAGCTATCTTCTGCTCCATATTGACCGGACCAACGTAGGTGATCTGCTGACCGTCGAGCTGCGGCTTGATTTTCTGCTCGAAGTAATCGACTGATGCCTGCACATGGCGATCAATAGTTCCAGCCAGGACAAGTGGCACACCGGCTTTTTTCGCGGCCTCGATAGCCAGATGAGGACCTTTTTCAGGCACAAAACGACCTAACCAGACAAAAAATTGCTCTGGAGAGGCTACGCTAGGCTGAAACTGTACCATTGGGAGTCCGTGATGTACGACACCCACAACATTAAGAGATGCGAGAGCCTGTGTACGGGCATTTTCACTAATGACGACCATCGGCATCCGTGATACCCACTCCATGTAGTAATCATCCGCATCACCAACCCATGACTGCACACGGTCAAACGGGAAATGACTATGTAGCGTCATCACATGCGGAGTTGCAAGATGAGCCATTAGAGGAAAAAGATACATGTCTGCACTGGAAGAAAGATGTGTATGCACAATATCAAAATCATGATGTTTGATATTGT
>DAICZM010000471.1 GCA_027311145.1 Ktedonobacterales bacterium | reverse complement strand
ACCCGATGCTGTGGTCCGTCCGTTCACACAACGTATCGCATGACGCTTGACAATGCCTTATATGTGCATTACCCACAATACAAGCAAATAGAGCGCGTGGATGAGCTGTGATGTGGTATACTCAATGAAGACTATCTGCGAACACACCAAGAGGAGGATCTCATGGCAGAACCATTCGAGTACATTTCACATGCCCGTCTTGTTTATAAAGACGGCTATCGCAACACCTACCTCGGCGACGTACCAGAACCGGTTGTCTATGGTGTACAGGGCAAATTACGCGAATATTATGGTGCCAAAGAAGGCCCGCCCATCGCTTCAACGCTTGATCATATCGTGGCTGCCGTAGCTGGCTGAATGTACGGCACACTTGCCGGTGCCCTGTCAGGGCGCAAAATTCGTTATGACCGCCAGAGCTATACCGCTGAAGCCGATGGGCGCATCGCTGGAAGCGGGAAAACCATTCGCATTGAATCTATCGCCATACACTATACCCTCACTATTCCCCCTGATACACGTGAAGCAGCGATTCGCGCATTACAAGTTCATCCAGAGGGATGTCCCGCGCATGCAAGTGTCAAAGACGCTATCACTGTCACATGGACGGCGACGCTGCATGTTGGTGATGAAGTACTCTCGCTAAGCAGCGATCAGCAAGAGTAACGTAGTTGCCACGCCTGTCGCACCTAACAGCTATTGAACAATATGGCGAGCATGGCAACTACGCGAGAAAATCGTTTAGTGCCATGCTCGCTATGTGAAAGATACAAAACTCATCGTCATGCTAAAACGTCAATAATGCCTCTTCCTCTTCCTCAACGCACGTTATGGCTGTTTCAATCCTGCAAGCAGGCACATCCCTTTTTAGCAGCAATTGTTGCCGAATCGTCAGCGGTGCTTCTGGGCTGGTCTCTTCATCGGAGCCACGGAGTTGATAGGTACAAGAGCCAACAAAGCCACGTTGCAGATGGGTGGTAAAGGTGACATGGTGCGCCTTGAGATCATAGTCGATAATGATCGCTCCATCCTCAAGGAGATACTGCTCAATGCGCTCTTTCTGTACCACGTGTGCCAGTCCAGGAGGCGCAATACTCTCCCAACGTCTAGCAAGGTTCTGAAAGACAAGCTGGGACAGCGGCAACATCACCTGATGCGGTCCATAGCCAGTCTTGGTATTACCACGACTGAAGGTAGTCAACGATACAAATTCCAGCGTGAGGGTGTGCTTCTTAGCAATGGGAGTCTGTCTAGCACGCTCAATCAGCGTATCAAGCGAGGAGAAGCCCGTCCAGCCCAATGGATCGTCGTTGGTAATAACCACCTCTTCAAGTATAAAAAGCTGCTTGCCAAGCTGGATAAAGGGCAGGGTATTGTCCTCAGCATAATTGGCCTGGAGTAATGCCTGCTGAAATAATGGGAAGAGTTCACCAAGCAGCAGCGTCAGACGCAGCGTATAGGTCTTTTCAGGACTCAGTGGCAGATGAATATTCTCACGTTCAGCCTTGAAAAGTGGCTGCATCGTTTGGGCAAAATGCAAGTTGGAACAGGTAAAAAGGCGATGCTTCTGACCCTCATGTAGCCAGGCTGCTACGTCGGGAGCCGTATGCAAGAGCCATGTCAGAAAAGCTCCATGAATCAATTCACCAGAAAAGGGCATGAGCGTTCCCTGCCGCAAAGGACGTAAGCGTAACAGCAAGGCATAGAGCCGTGTGTGTGCGCTGGGCGAACTGGCTATTTCTAGCATACACGTCCATCCTTCTGTGTTTCTGCTCTAAAGAAGGAGAGCATTCGTTATCCCATCAGGAGAGAGAGCTTATAACCGGCGTGAGACAAAACGCACCATCATGCGAGGTGAAACAGTGCAGCAGTCACGTTATGCGCTAGCCTTAGCCAGCAACAATTGAAAGGCGGCAACGATTTCTTGCTTGCTCAAGTCCAGCGTTGCTTCTCCCACGGTCAATTCAAACATAGTAGTAGTGGGTAACGCAGTGGAAGCAAGCCAGGAAAACAACCAGATGCCTGTCTCCTTTGCGACCTCAAGAGCGGCGTCCTCCAATTTTGCCCGTTCGCCGCGCAGGTAGAGGTGCATCATATTGGTATGCGGCGGATTTGGCACAAGTGTAATCTCTGAAAACGGTGCGAGGAGTGTCGCTATTTCCGTTGCTTTCGCACGATAACTCTCCATACGCCCTACGCGCTCTCGCAGTCCCTTTTGTGCCGAGAGTACATAGGGGTACAAATGGATCAGATTTCCCCCATGCCTGCGCTGCCAGGTACGCGCCTCCGCAATCACATCAGTAGGTCCAGCCAGAACCGACCCAGCTATTCCACCCAAGACTTTGTAAAAAGAGACGTATACGGTATCAAACAGGGCTGCAATCTGCGCATACTCACGTTGGTAAAATGGCTGGCACTCCCAAAGCCTAGCCCCATCTAAATGAGTCGGGATACCACACTCACGTGTCCAAGCTATGATCTCACTCAGTGCTTCCCAACTTGGAAGTTGTCCACCAAGATCGCGCTGCGGCAACTCTATCAGCAAAGCTCCTATCGGCTCCGTGATCGCTTTAAGATCGGCAAGCGTCAGCAAGCGGTCCGCAGATCCCACCAGGATGCCATGCAATCCATGCAGCCTCTGGTAGGCTTTCTCTTCATGCGTTTCCAGATGACATTTTGGATGAAACGCGACATTGGCTGTTCGCTGCCGTTGAGACCAGATGCGCAGGGCAATTTGCTGGCACATCGTTCCGCTCGGCATAAAGACCGCTGCTTCCTTGCCCAACAAGCCAGCAACCTCTTCCTCGAAACTGGTGATGACCTCTCCCTGCCCATACCGATCAGCCTCCAGATTTGGGTCAAGCATCTCTAGCAACTCACTGAGAACTTGCCGGGGATTTTTCGGATAATCATGCGTCAAAAAGCGGTTACAGAACTTGAAGATCTCTTTTGCCTCAGGCGTATCAAGCATACAGGTCTCCTTTTAAACAGTGTGCGTAATCTGCTACCCATTCTATCACCTTACCTGTCCTCCAGCTAAATGATGCACGCGTTAGATGCACGCATCGGAGAAGACCCTGTATGTTGCCCATCATACACTAGACAAGATACTTCTGCTTATCTTACGCTGTGTCGCATGACAGGACGAAGGGCAAGATTCCACCCTTTCCGACATGCCTCCGTCAATCGCTCCCATATTACATTCCGATCACATGTAGTATTCAACGTATAGCAAATGACCACCAGTATGCTAACCACAAGCAGAAAACGGAAGAGCGTAATCATCGACGAGAAGATCGGCAGGACACTTGGAGAGAGCGGGAAAGGCAACACCTGGCGACTGAGATCATCACAGGCCTTATATGCCGCCCAGAGCTCAACCAGGACAGCCCAGAGCGTAAGCATACTGCACACGCGAAAGAGCCAGCGAGAGTACGTAGCAGGAAATGCCGCGGTATAGATCATCGGAGCCAGCAAAACAACCACGCCAAAGATCAAACTCAGACCAGTAATCAGCGGATTTTGTTGCACAAAGGGCAGAATGATTGCCAGAACTGTCCCCATTTGTGTCAGTGTTCCCGACCAATCACTGAACTTCCAGGCGGGCGACTTGTCTCCTGCCTCTACGAGAGATTTGTCGCATGGAGCGAACGTAGAGAGTACCATAGAGAGTATTCCTGGCAAGAAAAGAACTATGACCCAAGAGGTGATTGTAGGAAGTTGATTCATTATTATACGCTCCCTTCGTTGCGGATATATGGACGAATAAGGTTCTGTATGTATACTTCTTATCCGAAGAATACCCTCAATAAGAG
>DAICZM010000470.1 GCA_027311145.1 Ktedonobacterales bacterium | reverse complement strand
CCGGTGGGGTGAGGTCTTGAGCGTTGTCTACAACACCGGCAACACATGGCTTGCGCACTATCGAGGCGGTAACCTGATAGGATGGCAGCCATGCGACATCATTGACTAACTGCTGTTCGGCTTGGATATACTGTTTGATGCGGGCAACCTGGTCGGGGTTGACGTCAGCCTGCTCCAGCAATTGCTGAGTGGACTGCTGGGTAGCAGCATCAGCGGAGCTGTTCTGGCCGTAGTTCATGTTGTTGTTAGGAACGCCCTTGTCAAACTGAAGAGTGGTCCAGTATTGTGGGTCTGGGTAGTCGGCGATCCAGCCGATGTTCCACATCTGGAGGCCCTTGGCGTTATTGGTTGCAGCAGTGATATCGGTGAGTAGTTTGTTGAAGTCAACGTCATTGATGGTAACTTTGACACCGAGAGTGTTCTGCCACATCTGCTGGACGGCCTGGAACTCGTTGCGTGCATCAGCCGAACCACCACTGGAGACGGTCAGCGTGATGGCAGGAACCTGGGCAACACTGCTGTATCCTTCTTGCTGGAGGCCAGTGGCAAACAAGGCTTTGGCTTTTGTCTGGTCGCCGCTCAGGTTTGTGACCCCATCAGGACCCGTCAGATTGGGATTGTAGCCAGGCATACCGTTCGGGACGATATGATTCGAGGCAACGACGGTATCTTTGTAGATGTTGTGTGCGATGAGGGTTTTGTCAATGGCGAGGGCGAAGGCCTGGCGAATGTCAATGTTATCAAAGGGTTTGGTCAGATAGTTCATCGTGTAGTAGGCAATCCATAGCTGGGGAACCAGGTGATACTGGTTACTGGAGAAAGCTTTTGCGGTTGCCAGCTCAGCGGATGGAACACCGGACCCATCGACCTGACCAGCTTGGTAGGCTTTGAAGGTGGTGTCACCGGATTTGTAGAAAGGGAAGATAACTTTCTTCAGTTGTGGCTTGGAGCCATAGTAGTTGACATTGGGAACGAAGTCAATCTCTTTCGCATGGGCGTACTGCGAAACCTGCCAGGGGCCATCGCCGCCGCCCTCGGCCAGGTGGTCAGTCCATGCTGTCTCACCATACTTGGTGATGAGGCTCTTTTCAACCACATACGAGCAAGAGTAGGTCAGGGCTTCTAGGAAGTAGCTGGCCTGCTTGTTTGTTTTGATGATGATGGTCTGAGGGTCAGGTGTGAGCAAGCTGTCGCCGATGATTGTTTTGATTTTGCCAGCGTTGAGCTTGTCAGAGTCTAAAACCAATGCCAAATAGATAGGGGCAGTGGTCGATTTCACAGCGGGCTGAAGGGCGCGATCAATGCTATAGGCGACGTCAGCCGAAGTGAGTGGTGTGCCATCGCTGAACTTGAGGCCGCTTTTGAGTGTGAATGTCCAGCTTAAGCCATCGGTACTTTCTTTGTAGGAAGCGGCTAGTTGAGGAATAGCCTGACCTTTGTCGTTAAGCTCAACGAGGCCGGTGAAGACCATGTCGATGGCCGCGATGGATGGTGCATCTGTCGAGAGGGCGGGGTCGAAGGTCGCGATGTCTGCGATGCCTGACAGAGGCGAGACGAGAATTTGTTTAGTGGCGGCTGCCTTTGTTGGTCCTGTTGGTGTTGTTGTAGTGGAAGTCGTTCCACCGCAAGCTACGAGCAACAGAGAGAGAAGGCAGAAAATCGCTGGAAGGAAGCCAGCGGCAGATTTCTTGCCAAACCGCATGCTCAAAATCTCCTTATGTAGTCTAAACGATGTGATTGTTTACAATGGTATGTGTACACGGCGTGTACAAGGAATGCCCGTAGTTATGTTTGTGGCACATAAGAGTCGAGCGTTGATGGGAATGCGCTTGTGTTAAAAACATAACAGGCTATCAAGCGGTATACAGTATTTCTTGTGCGGTTCCTGCTCCTTCCTCTCTACGGATACCATTGCGCGTCCGCGTGTGATGGGAAAAGCGCATCTATTCAGACAATTTTGGGCACAAATAGATGGCGTTTCTGGCACAGTAATACATCCTATGTGGTCAGTACGCAGGTCGGCACCAAACTGCGATTAGAGAGCGTTGCCTTGTGTGGCTGCTTTTACGCTCTGTGCGTAATGGCAGGCTACGAGACGGTGTCTTGTCGCACAGCATTGGTTGCCGTGAAGACTTGCTCATCCACAAATACTGACTAACACTAATACATACGTCCCTATTTTGAGAAATCTCTCATTTTGACGCGGAATGTGGTAGCGAAAAAGAAAGGTTTCTTGCGAAAGAGCCTGGGGAAGTTTCCTTTTTGCAAAAGGAACGGTGAGAGGTATCAGGCGGGTTGCACGCGATAGATAGAGGCCCAATCAGCGGGCGGTATCCCGCCTTGCCCATTATCAACGATGCCGTGTATGTAAAGAGAGCGCAAAAATATGGCACTGACCTGTTCAATAGGCAACCAGGCGACATCATTGACTAGTTGTTGCTCCGCTTGTTGGTATAATTGCGTGCGTGTTTGTGCCTGCATTGTGGCATCGGCAGTTTCAAGCAGTTGCTGTGTGTTTTGCTGCTGTATCGTGGTACTGCTCTGATTCTGTCCATAGTTCATATTGTTGTTAGGGATGCCGCGCGCAAATTGGAGCGAGAGCCAATTTTCGGGGTCTGGATATTCGCCAACCCAGGCCAGGCCCCAGAACTGGATGCCTTGCGCGTTATTGGTGGCGGCTGTGACCTGATCGAGTAGGGTTGTGTAGCTAACAGGGTTGGGAGTTACGGTGATGTGAAGAATCTGTTTCCACATCTGTAGCAAGGCGGTAACTTCCTGGTCAAAGTTTGATACATTGCTGGCATAGGTCAAGGTGATGGGGGGAAGCTGGGCGAGACTGCTCCAGCCCTCTTCTTGTAAGCCAAGTTTCAAGAGGTCTTGCGCTTTTTGGGGGTTGCCACTGAGGTTGTGTGAGCTATCGGGGCCTGTCAGGTTGGGATTATAGGTGAGCAATCCTTGCGGGACGATGTGGTTGGTTGGTATGACGGTATTGTGCCAAACGGTATTGGCGATCTGCTGTTTGTTGATGGCCAGCGCGAATGCTTGCCGGATATGGATATTGTCGAAGGGTTTGGTCAGGTAGTTCATGGTATAGTAGTTTATCCAGAGCTGCGGTATTTGATGAAGGTCACTGCGTGTTTTGTCATTGGCGAAACTGGCGAGTGGCACGTCGGCCATATCAACGTAGCCAGCTTGGTATGCGCGGTAGGCATCGCTGGCGGAATGGTAGAAGGCGAGGACAACTTTCTGAAGTTGGGGTTTGGCAGCATAATAGGATAGATTGGGAACGAGGTCGACTTCTTTGCCTGGAATATAGCTGGCAAGTCTGAAGGGGCCACTGCTGCCGCCTTGGGTCAGGTGTTGGGTGAAAGCAGAGCCGTAGCTGCTGACTAGACTTTTTTCAACGACGTAGGCACACGGAGAGGTGAGCATGGCAAGGAAATAGGCGGCGGGCTTGCTGGTAATGATGAGTAATGTAGAGGGATCGGGTGTTTGAAGACTATCGCCGATAAGCGTAGAGATATGTCCTGCGAGCAAGAGGTCAGAATCTTTGATGAGGTGTAAATAGAGGGGGGCGACAGTTGATTGGGTGCTTGGTTGTAAGGCGCGGTCGAGGCTATAAGCGATGTCGGTGGAGGTGAGAGGAGTGCCATCACTAAAGGTCAGGTGTGGTTTGAGATGGAAGGTCCATGTTAGACCATCAGGGCTGACATCCCAGGAAGCCAGTTGAGGGCGTATTTGGAGATGATCGTCATACGCAACCAGGCCCGTAAAAAGCATCTGGACGGCGTTGAGGGAGGCGGTATCGTGGGCAAGGGCGG
>DAICZM010000046.1 GCA_027311145.1 Ktedonobacterales bacterium | reverse complement strand
GAATATAATATACCCATTGTGGCAATATGTCAAGAGCGAAAATGAGCAACAGGACCTGCTATTATACGCCTGTGATACAGATCATCGAGCTTCCAGCGGGTGGGCAGGGTAGCACATCAAAGACTGTGCTGGTTGTACTGTTGATTTTGGCATAATAACGGCGCGCGTTGGGGTCCGTGTAGGGCACGATGGGGTTGCCTGTGTTCTGTTCCTCAGTAATCAGGAAAAGGCTGTTGGCAATCAGGAGATTGGGATAGCCGGGATAGGTCAGTTTTGTCATCTGCACATTTCCATTCTGGTCGCTCATTTTCCAATGGGGTTGTTCGCCCTCGATGCTAGGATTATCTACCCAGGCGTAATAGGCGTGATTGGCTGAGGGGGCAGGCAGGTTGTGTAGCGTGATCTGTAAGCTATCGTAACTGCCTGCGTGTGCCTGCGCGCTACCGAAGAAGCGGATTTGCCCTATGGGTACAGTTGAAGCCGTGTTCTGGCCCTTTAGTACAAAGAACGCGCTTAAACTGCCCGCGACAAGCAGGACTAACAATAACCCTGAAAAAAACAGGTTGCGCTTTGTCCATGTGACGTGCCGCTTGCCCATGTGTTCTGGTGGAGGCAGAACAGGTGTGTTGGAGGACGGCGGACGCGATAGATCGGTCCCTACGGGAGAAAATGGTGAATCAGTTTTTATAGTTGTAAGGTGTGACTCACTTAGAGAACGCGATAAATCGGTTTTTACAGGAGGATAGGGTGAATTGGTGGGATGATGCGGTACATTAAAATCAGAGGGAGGGCGTGGGGAGAGGTGGACAGAGGCGACTCCGGCGGGTGGAAGAGGTACGTTGAGCGCGTTGGCGAGGGCAACGGTCATTTCTTGCGCGCTCTGAAAGCGTTCGTTAGGGTTTTTGGCAATACTTTTCAGCACAATGCCAGAGAGCGTGGGCGTGATTGTGGGATTAATCAGGGCAGGCGGTGTTGGCATGGCTTGCAAATGTTGCATGAGTAGGACCATGGGCGAATCGGCGCGAAAGGGCGTCACGCCTGTGAGCATCTCATAGAGGATGATGCCAAGCGAGTAGAGATCGCTACGCCTGTCGCTATCATGGCCTTGTGCCTGTTCGGGTGAGATGTAGAGTGGTGTGCCGAGTACCGCGCCTGCAATTGTGCCAGAGGGTGAGCTTTTGAGGCGTGCGACGCCAAAGTCTGTCAAAATGGGTTCGCCCATTGGCCGTGCGCCCGGAAATTGCTGATCGAGCAGAATATTGGCGGGTTTGATATCGCGATGAATCATCCCTTGCTGATGGGCGTAATCAAGCGCGCTGCCGATCCTTGCGAAGAGATAGACCAGGTCGGCTGGTGGAGGCAACTGACCGCGCCGGATGGTCTGGCGAATATAGTCGGCTAGCGTTTGTCCCTGTATATAAGCCATCACCATATAGGCTGTCGCAATATTGGAATGCTCTTCTTGTGCGAAGGCGAAGTCGTGAATCTGGATAATATTAGGATGGCGCAAGGCCGCAATTAAGCGTGCCTCGCGCTGAAAACGTTCCATAAAATCGGGGTCATGCTGCACATTGCTGAGCAGAAGCTTGATCGCGACATAGCGTCGTAGTTGCGTGTCGAGCGATTTCCAGACCTCGCCCGCGCCTCCGCTAGCAAGGCGTTCCTGTAGTTCATATTTGCCCAAGCGTCTCAGTGTAGCACACATGCCGAGAACTCCCCATTTGTTGCTCTAGTCTCAAATTGTCTGCGGAATATCCGTCGTAAAGGTAAACGTTGCCAGTTGTTGAATATCGTAGTGCATTTGTAGCACACCGGGATGGACTTGATTGTTCAGCGGGTCGAGCTGACCCATGTAGGCGTAAGTGATCTGTGTGACCAGATCATCCAGGATAGCTCCACTGGCGGGCTGCATTAATTGCGTATTGTTCATGTTATGCAGCTGAATATCATCCTGACGGGCCTGCATGAGCCATGTTTTTGCGTTATTGACTGCATCGAGGATGCTGGCGGTTAGGACTCGTTCTTGCGGCGTGATGTCGATAGCTTTGCTGACTTGGCTCACGTGTAGCTGGATATGGTCAACGTAGCCGGGCGGGTTAATGGCATCAAATTGTGGTTGGCCCTGATTCTGTGGATCAACCGTTAAGAGGGCAACTTTTGAAAAGGTTGGGTCTGCTAAGATTGGTGTCCCCGTTGCGGTATCAATATGTACGTTGGGTGAGCCATCCAGGTAATCCAGCATACGGATAAACTGATCGTGCATCAGGCTGCTATCAGTGGGTGTGGTGCTTGCGCCATGCCAGTCGTCGCGTGCGCTGATCGACCATTCCAGCAGTTTTTCCGTGTTGCGCGTAAACCAGGTGTCGAGGCCCCCCGGTAGCCCTAAGACCTTGATGCCTGTCTCATTATAGAAGAGGTGGCGGATATGGGTGACTGCGCTAAAGTGATTGGCGTCGAGCGGAATGGGAGCTTGCGGCAAAGCAGCATAATAACGCCATGTACTTCTGTTGGTCGAAGGCGAGCTGACGGCACTGCTACTCTCCTCGGTAATCAACAAACGGCTCCCTGCTGAGAAGAGATTGTCATGATTGGTATCGCCCAGATAGAGGTAATTGACAGTGTCATGCTGGACAGGCAGCGTTGCCGTGAGTAGCATCGGTAATTGAATGGGGGGTGTACCTAGCAAATCTGGCGAGCTAGGGGGATTGATATCGCCTAATAGCCAGAGATGATAGCTTTTCCCTGCTGCGGGAGGCGGTACATTGTGCAGTACTACTTTGATCTGGTCAGCAATGCCCTGTGTGGTGTCAGGGTTAACCTGTCCGCTGCTGACGAAGAAGGCGTTGCCAATAATGGGTGTCGGTGTGAAAAGATGTTGAAAGAAAATGAAGTAAGTAGCCAGACTGGAGCCGAGCAAGACAACAATCAGCGCGACCGCCAGGGCGATATACCACGTTCTGCGCCTGTCTCTTTTATTGCCTGGTGGCATAGGAGTTGTTTGTGGTGGCATCGTGCCTGCTTGTGCTGGTATTGCGTTGATAGCGGAAAGTGCGGCTGGTGTTAGAATGGGAGTAACATGAGATTGACCGCTTTGTACGGTGAGAACGGGTGTGGGCGGTACAGACGGTGGAGCAAGTTGTGTAGAGGGCGAGGATGCAAACGTTTGTACAGCGGTTGGCATCTCTAATGGTGTGGTAGGGTAGCCCGGTTGACTCAATACTTCGGGAACGGGCAGATTGAATGCCTCTGCAAGAGCGATGGTCAGCGAGGAGGCACTGGGGAAACGTTCCGCCGGGTTTTTTGCCAGGCCGCGCATAATAACGAGCGTGAGTGCGGGTGGGATGCGCGGATTGATTAAAACGGGTGAAGGCGGCATACTGTTAATATGTTGATTCATCACATCAAGCGGATTGGCCCCGCGAAATGGTGTGACGCCCGTGATAATCTCATAGAGAATGATGCCGAGCGAGTAGATGTCGCTGCGTTCGTTGCCAGGGTAGCCGCGTGCCTGCTCGGGCGAGATGTAGAGCGGCGTGCCGAGGAGTGCGCCACTTTGTGTATTGCTGGAACTACTCATGAGTTTGGCCACGCCGAAATCGGTGAGAATGGGTTCACCCATTGGATTAAGCGTTGTATTGCGCCCATCGAGCAAAATGTTTGAGGGCTTGATATCGCGGTGTATCATGCCATGCTGGTGTGCATAGTCAATTGCCAGGCTGATTGAGGTAAAAAGGCGCAGGATGTCGGCAGGGGAAGGTATATTTCCTCTGGCTGATGTGGTGTGGATGTAGGTCGCGAGCGTTTGTCCCTCGACATAGTCCATCACCATATAGGCAATGGGCATCGTGTCGTTGCCCTGTCCTGTCGGTGATTGCGCTACCTGAAAATCGTGAATCTGCACGATATTGGGATGGTGCAGTGAAGCAATCAGTTGTGCCTCGCGCCGGAAACGAGTCACGAAATTGGGATCATCGCGCAAATTCGCGTGTAAGAGTTTGATCGCGACATAGCGTTGGAGTTGCGTGTCGAAGGCTTTCCACACTTCTGCCATGCCTCCCTGTCCCAGGCGTTCGCGCAATTCATACTTGTCGAGCCGTTGTGGATAGCTACTCATCATAGCACTTCTCCTTTTTTCATGCGCAAGGGTTGGCGGCGTTGCTACTTGTGCAGGGAGCAATCTCAAAGGTTGCCAACCGCTGGATGCTGTAGTGAATCTGCACAACGCCCGGTTTAAGCTGATTGGTGTTGGGGTCGATCTGGCCTGCGAAAGCAAAATTGGTTTGCGTGAACATATCGTTGAGCAGTGCCGCCGCCTGTGGCTGAAGCAATTGTGCATTCGGCATCGCAGCCAACTTTTCTGCGTCCGCATGAACGTTGGTCAACCACCCTTGTACATTATCAATGTCAGCATTGATTTGAATAGCCAGTGCACGCTGAGTTGCAGTGATGCCGGGCGATTGTACAATCTCGCGCAGATGGTTGCCGATATGTTTGAGATAACCAGGAGGTGTCTGATGCTGAACGTCAAATTCCAACAGGGCGACCTTGGCGATGGTGGGGTCAATCAGCAGGCCAGTGCCGGGGCGTAGCGGCTCGGTTTGAATGTATTGCGTGCCGTCCAGGTAGTCGAGAATGCGCACAACCTGGCGATACACGAGGTCAGCCCCACCTGTTTGTTGCGCATCTCTGGCACTGCCCGCGTATTCGAGAATCTTCTCCGTATTTCTAAACAGCCAGATATCCAGGCCGCCGGTCAGTCCCGCCGCTTTCAATTTAGGGTCCAGGGCGAGTAAGTGGCGCAGGTGGGCAAGCAAGCTAAAATGGTTTTCGGTGTCATTGGGGTTAGGAATCTGCGAAAAAGCCGCATAGTATTGTTTGGTACTGGGGTCGAGTGATGGATTGCTAGGTGTCGGACTGGCATTCTCTTCCGTCACTAAAAAGCGGCTATAGCTGGCTAGCAGATCGCTATGTAGGGCATCACCAGGATAGGTGAGCGTGATATTGCCACCACTGGTGGGCAATGCTCCTAGCAGAATAGGTGAAATTGTGACCAAGCTATCGTTATCGTTGAGGAGCCAGGCATAATAACGCTTGCCAGCTGGAGCGGCTGGTATATTGTTCAGCTCGACCTGTACGCGGTCGGCAATACCCTCGCTGCTGCTCAGGTTGAGCAAACCGCTACTAGCAAAGAATGCGTATCCTATAATGGGCTTTCCTGCGCTTGATGGTGAACCGAAGGGCAAGAGGTGGAAAATCCAGAGCGCGGAACCAAGCAGAATGACAAGCAAGAGCATTGCTGATGCAAGGGCAATCAGCATCGTGCGCCGTTTGCGTGGCGGCTTGGGAGCCAGCGGTACAGACAAGGCAATAGGAGCGATAGACGTAGCTGGCATCTGTGTTGGCGTTGGCTGTGGAGCTTGCCCTGTCTGGTAGAATACTGTGGGCGTTTGCAGGTTCGTGGATGCCTGGGAACGCGCCACATCAGTTCCCACAGTGGAGTTAGTGGAAATGCGTGGCATTGGAGTGAGGTAGGTGGGGCTATTCATTGGGTCGATGGGTGCATCGAGGCTGGGCAATAGCGGCGTTGATGCAAGGCGTGACATCTCAAATGTTCCCCCTGCGCCGGATATGCCTAAGAGGCTGATCGTCTCAGGCATGGGCACATTAAATGCCTTTGCCAATGTTGCAACCAGGGCACCCGCCGTGCCAAAGCGTTTCGCCGGGTCTTTTGCCAGTGCGCGCATGATAACTGTCACCACTGCTGGCGGAAGATGTGGATTAATCAATAGAGGGGCTGTGGGAATTGCTTGTATGTGCTGCATCATCACTTCGCTTGCCGTCTCGCCTTGAAATGGTGGTACGCCAGTACACATTTCATACAGCAATACCCCTAGCGTGTACAGGTCACTGCGGTTGCTCCCCATTGTGCCTTGCGCAATCTCAGGGGCGACATAATAGGCATCTTGTAAAGGGAGCGAGAGTGAGGGATACAGGAAACGTAGCCCAAAGTTGGTCACACGCGCTTTGCCTGCGCTGAATGTGGTCGTATCGCGCTTATCAAGCAGGATGTTTTTTGGCCTGAGTGAGCCATGAATCACCCCTTGTTGATGCGCATAGTCCAATGCGGTTGCCAGAGCGGCAAAAAGTTGCACGATATCCTGTGGCTGTGGGAGTATGCCGTTATGCACGCCTGAAGCCAGATAGTCAGCAAGCGAATAGCTATCCGTGTATTCGTAGACCACGTAGGCATCGCCAATCGTCGTCGCGACGGAAGAAGCTGCCTGAAAGTCGAAAACAGGCACGATGTGTGGATGGTGCAAAGCTGCAATCAGTTGCATTTCTTGTTGAAAACGGGGAATGAATTCGCCAGGAGTCAGCGTCGTCATATGCACAAAGCGCACAGTCACATAGCGGCGTTGTTGCGTATCAAACGCTTTCCATTCTTCGTCAACCGCTGTGCTGCTGAGACGTTGCTGTAGCTCGTAATGGGTGGGAAGATACTGATTCATGCTCATACGAGACCCTTCTGCACGTTGTGCGCAAATTTTATGATTATAAATGAAACGCGCAATTTACAAAATGTACCATAAAATTTGACTCGTAACCATTATCAAATATGTACTTCTAAATGTCAACTTCCTTTAGAAGAATGTGAGCGATTTCACACTTTTCTAAAGACTTGCATCTACTTGTACTTTTATATGAGATACTGGAATATGGCTCAGGTAAATCGGCCATTATAAACCATGCTAGAATCCGTATATACCTGCATAGAGCGATTGATCGCGTCCGCCATGCCCAAGCAATCTTCGCTCTCCTACACACTTGACAATTTGTGCTGTACTCGCTAGACTACAAAGACAGACGTATAAATATTGCGTTATCATAACGCTGAGCAGGAAGAGTAGGCCCATACGCACCGCTAGAGAAGGATGGTCACTGGCTGCAAGCTATCCCCGGTCGCGCATTGCCGAATGTCGCCTGTGAGTTCTGGACAAAATGCTGCTGCACCGTGTCAGCGCGCCAATGCCAGCGGGTGTGCCCGTTATCGCAACGAATGAGGCTCAACGTGCCTTCACGAAGAAAAACTATGAGAAGTAAGCGTGCGTTGATCGAAACAAGGTGGTACCACGAGTGATGTCCTTTCTCGTCCTTGACGGGAAGGGATTTTTTTATGACCAAAGATGACCGGAGTGAAAGATGATCGAGCAGGAGAAAACAGAGGGCATCGCCGCCTCGCTCCCTAAAACCTATGAACCACAGGCGGTCGAGGGCAAATGGTATCGCTTTTGGGAGGAGGGCGGCTACTTCAAGCCTAATCCAAAGGCAACCGGCAAATCGTTCGTTATCAGCATGCCACCACCCAACGTGACAGGCGCGCTGCACCTGGGCCATGCCATCACTGCGACAACTGAAGATATCTTGATTCGTTATCACCGTATGCTTGGCGATGACACGCTGTGGGTTCCTGGCGAAGATCATGCGGGCATTGCCACGCAGACCGTCGTCGAACGCTTGCTGGCCAAAGAAGGCACAGATCGCCATATCCTGGGTCGTGAAGCCTTTCTTGAGCGTGTCTGGCAGTGGGTCTATCAATATAAGAGCCGCATTCAGGACCAACATCGTCGCCTCGGTGCGTCATGCGATTGGTCACGTGAACGCTTCACGCTGGACGAGGGGCTTTCAAAGGCCGTGCGCGAGGTCTTTGTTCGACTCTACGAAGAAGGCTTGATCTATCGCGGCGAGCGCATCATCAACTGGTGTCCACGTTGCATGAGCGCGCTTTCTGATCTGGAGGTCAACCACGTCGATACGCAAGGCACGCTGACCTATGTGCGCTACCCACTCAAGCCGTTGGAGGGCCAGGAGGATGCTCCCACCGAGTATATCAGCGTTGCCACCACACGCCCTGAGACCATTCTGGGTGATACCGCCGTCGCCGTCAACCCCAAAGACCCGCGCTATGCCAGTATCGTCGGGCGCATCGCTATCCTGCCGATCATGAAGCGTGAGATCCCGATTGTCGCCGATGATGTTGTTGATGCCGCGTTCGGCACGGGCGCAGTGAAGGTCACACCCGCGCATGACCCAACCGACTTCGAGATTGGCGTGCGCCACAATCTGCCGCGCATCCAGGTCATCGGCTTCGACGGCAAGATGACCGACGAAGCTGGTCACTACGCGGGGCAAGACCGTTTCGAGGCGCGCAAAAATATCGTGGAGGAACTCAAGCAGCTCGGCAATGTCATCAAGATCGACGAATACATAGTTCCGCTCGGTCGTTGTCAGCGTTGCGATACCATCGTGGAGCCGCTGATCTCAAAACAGTGGTTTATCAAAATGACCCCACTGGCAACGCCCGCTATTGGCGCGGTCAAGTATGGTCTGCTGAAAATCGTTCCGGAACGCTTCAACAAGACGTATATGGACTGGCTGGAAAACATCCATGACTGGTGTATCTCGCGTCAGCTCTGGTGGGGCCATCGCATTCCCGTCTGGTACTGCGACGACTGTGGCGAGATGATCGTCAGTCGCAGCGACGTGACAGAATGCACATCGTGCAATAGCAGCAATATTCGCCAGGACGAGGACGTGCTGGATACGTGGTTTAGCTCGTGGCTCTGGCCTTTCAGCACACTAGGCTGGCCCGATAACACGCCCGACCTGCAACGCTACTATCCAACAGCGGTGATGGAGACGGGCTATGACATCATCTTCTTCTGGGTGGCGCGTATGGTCATGTCTGGCATTCACTTCCTGGGCACGATTCCCTTCCACACCATCTACCTACATGGGTTGGTGCGTGACGCGAAGGGCGAGAAGATGAGCAAGTCCAAGAACAACGTCATCGACCCCATCGAAGTGATGGACCAATACGGCACGGATGCTCTGCGCTTCACGCTAGCAACCAGTAGTACGCCCGGCAACGACATGAAACTCGTGCCAGATCGCATTGAGGGCAACCGCAATTTCGCCAATAAAATCTGGAATGCCTCGCGCTTCGTGCTGATCAGCACAGAGGCCATTGGTGGTGGCGTGCCTGCTCTCGCAGAGGTCTATCCGCGCACGCTGGCTGATCGCTGGATATTGAGTAAACTGGCCCGTTTGACGCAAAACGTGACCCACCTGATCGAAGATTTCCAGCTTGGCGAGGCCGGACGGCAGATTAACGAGTTCTTTTGGTCAGACTACTGTGACTGGTATGTGGAGAGCGCGAAAGTGCAGATGCAGGGCAGCGAGGAAGAGCGGCGCAACACGGCTGGCATCTTGCGTGCCGTGCTGGATTGTAGTTTGCGCCTTCTGCATCCCTACATGCCGTTCGTGACTGAAGAGGTCTGGCATAACCTGTACAGCATCAGTGAGCCGAACAAGGCCCGCTGGCCTGAAAGCGCGCTGATTATTGCCCCTTGGCCCAAAACCAATGAACGCGCTCTGGACGACGATGCGGAACAGCGTTTCGGGCTATTACAGGAAGTGATTACGCGCATCCGTGACGCCCGCAACCAGATGGGCGTTGAGCAGGCACGCCGTATTCCCGTCATCATGGCCGTGGGCGATGAGATGGCGATGTTTAGCGCGCAAGCTCCTGTGATCGAGTTCCTGGCTCGTACCGAGAAACCTCAATTGTTTGGAGAGATTGAGCAGAAGCCGCAGCAGGCCATGAGTCTGCTCGCGGGCACAATCGAGGTGTACCTGCCACTGGCTGGCATGCTTGATCTGGCAAAAGAACTGGAGCGACTTGACAAAGAGATCGCGCAAGCACACCTGGAGATTGTGCGTCTGCAAGGCAAACTGGCAAACGAGAATTTTGTCGCCAGGGCCAAAGCAGAGGTTGTCGAGAAGGAGCGCGAGAAGTTAGCCACGCAGGAGGAACGCGTGAGCAAACTGCTCGCCCGTCGCACCGAACTCGCCCTGTGAAATTGTTTTACCTGTAATATCCTTTGAAAAGTGATAATATGTGCATGAAACGCATCGCGGGCTTCATGTACATATTATCAAATGAAGCTTGATACGTATTGAAAGCGATGAAGCGGTCTCTATGGGATATTCGGTGTATCTTGCTTGCCCCCTTGACAAGCTGAGCTGTGTCTTCATATCATTACTACAGAAGGAGTTTTATCCAAAGGAGCTTTATGCTAGTCTATAAGACAAATTCATCCAACACTGCTCGTCCAACCTCTCGTCCTCGTTCACGGCGTTCGCGTGCCATCCCTCGTACAGTTGATGAAGATGGTAGTACCACGACCCTGAAGAGGGTCTCATCCGTTCCCTGGTGGGGTGATCTTGACCCCGCCGCCGCCGTCGAGTTACAGCTTCCCCCCTTTGCTGCTGTTGCCCCAGACACCGCTGATGTCGTGGTGATTGGTGGTGGCGTCGCTGGCTTGAGTGCTGCTCTCAGTGCGCGCAAGGCTGGTGCGCAGGTCGTGCTGCTCGAACGCGAGACCATGCTCGGCTATGGCGCGACCGGGCGTAACGCAGGCATTCTTAGTGCGGGTGTCAACATGTCCATTCTCGATCTGCCCCCTGAGAGTCCTGAAGCTGCCCTCTGGCCTGAAACCACGCGTCTGCTGCTCTCACTGGCGGAAGAGGCGCGTCGTCCTGATAGCATCCTTTCGGCGCGTCTGACGGGCGCGATCAGTCTGGCGGAGAGCGCGACTGCCGCGTACCACCTGGTGCGCGAAGTGCAGGGGCGCACGCAGGCGGGTCTGCATGCGGAATTGTGGACGCCGCAACAGGTCGAGGAGTATACGCAGGGACGGCTTAACACCGCATCGGTGATGCTGGCGATGTGGCTGCCCGACGAGGGCCGCATTCATCCGCTCACGCTGCTGGCCCACTTAGCGCGTCAGGCTCGTGCTGCTGGTGTGCAGATGGTTGGTCAGGCCCAGGTTGCTGCCTATCAGGAGGAGGAGACCGTTGGTCGGCATGGCTGGCGTATCACGCTGGCTGATGGCAATACGATCAAGACGGCTGGCCTGATTAGCTCAGTTGGCCCTACCGTGCAGGCCAATGCGCGCATCTACGCCCTCGCGTTCGCGGCAGACCTGCCTGATAACTTCCCACTTTTCTGGGATGCCTCCCCCTATACCTATGCTGACTACCGACCCGGCAACGGACGCCTCTCGGTCAGTGGGGGACGCTACGGTAAGGCGGGCGTGATGCGCCACGACGCGACCTATTATAATCGGCTTGCCGATGGTGCGCGCAACTGGTTGCCCGAGCTGGCAGGCTTGGAGCCGCTTTTCGAGTGGGCCGTCGATCTCGCCGTCACCGCTGAGACTGTCCCTGGCCTGCGCGCACTGGGCCAGACCACGCCATCTTTCGCGATTGAAGGGCTTGGCGCGCTTGGCGTCCTCCCCGGCATGTTGCTCGGTCAACGGGCAGGCCAGCAGATCGCGCACAGCGTGCAGAGGGCGTGACCTGCATGTTCAACAAAATACCCCAAACACGACATAGGTTGCGTAGGGGCGTGATTTATCACGCCCTGCCCGTGCGCCAATCCGCCTGGGGAGCCGCGTGACGAGGGACGAGGGCGTGATGGAATCACGCCCCATTATCCTTTCATTGCTCTTGACAATGCTTCATGCAAATGGTATTTTATCAACGTGACGTTAACGTAATGTTTGAGGTGAGCAATGGACGAGCGTATGCGTATCGGTGAGCTGACGGAGCGCGCAGGGGTAACTCAGCGTACCGTTCGCTATTATGAGAGTATTGGCCTGCTTCCACCAGGTGAGCGCGAAGGGCATGGTCAGCACTATTATTCCGAGGAGACGCTTGCCCGTTTGCGGAAAATTGACCAGTTAAAGCAGCTTGGCCTTAGCCTGGATGAAATACGTGATGTCATCGACCTCTACTTCACTGATCCTAGTGGAGTACAACCCAAACAGAAGGTTCTCGCCATCCTGCGCAAGCATCTCGCCGAGACGTACCAGAAGATCAGCGGCTTACAGCTATTTCGCGCGGACTTACAGACCCATATCGAACGCTTCGAGCACTGGCTTGAAGGGCGGGAATCCCGTTAAGTTTTTTTTGCCGTAAACATGACGTTAACGTCATATTTACTAGGACAACTCATTTTAGATACGAAGGAATACTACACATGAGTGAAATGATCGGATTTATCGGACTCGGCAATCTGGGTTTGCCAATGGCTACCAATCTTCTTAAGGCTGGATATGCTCTGCGGGTCTACAATCGCACGGCAAGCAAAGCGGAATCGCTGGTTGCGCAAAGTGCAGAGCTGATGACTTGTCCTACTGATGTTGTTACGAATGGAGGCGTTGTTGCAACGATTGTGTGGGATGACGCGGCAGTGGAAAGCATCGTCAAGAGCGACGGCTTTTTAGAGCGGCTGGGGACAGGCGGCATACATCTTTCGATGAGTACCATCTTGCCGGAAACATCAAAGAAACTGGCTGCCATCCATGCACAACACGGTAGCCTGTATGTCGATGCCCCTATCTTTGGCCGGCCAGAGGCTGCTCTTGCGCACCAACTCTGGATCCCATTTTCTGGTCCACAGCAGGCTAAAGAGCGCGTGCGTCCGTTCTTAGAAGCGATGGGGGGACAGGGTATCTTCGATTTTGGCACAGAGGTCGGCGCGGCAAATATCGTCAAGTTGATTGGTAACTTTCTGATTAGTTCAGCTGGATACTCGATGTACGAAGCACTCGTGATGGCTGGAAAAAACGGCGTCGATCCCAAAGCCGTCGTTGCTATGCTGACACAGACCTTGTTTAATGCGCCCATCTATCAGAGCTATGGCAAAAGGCTTGCTGAGAACAATGCACCATTCATCCAGAGTCGGATACCGCTGAAGGATATTGGTCTCTTTAAACACACTGCCCAACAGGTGGAGTCACCCGTCCCTATTGCCAATGTCTTGCAGGACCTGCTGCAAGGCAATCAAGGCTGAACATAGAGCAAACAAACGTGTAAAAAGCGCATCGTATCATAGCAAGGGCGACCATCGCGGTCTTTACACGTGTAGGTTTTTTCTCAGAAATGGGTATCAGGCGTATGTGGGGACCCTTGTGGTCAATGCCACTTAAATAGGAACGTAGTACTCTGTCAAAGGTGATTGCATACCTATCCATGACACCCACAAGGGGTGGCAACATGTAGTGACACCCCTTGTGGGTGTCATGGTGGGTGTCATGCTCATCCTCTCTATGACATTTGACAGAACAGTAGGGACCGATTCATCGCGTCCGTCGTGGCCAAGCACCCAGTATGCCCTGCTCCATCGACCGTGCCTGAGAGAAACGAACATCTTTGGCTCACGGGCACGGACGCGATGAATCGGTCCCTACGTTTCTTTCATGCATTTCGGGTAAAGCAACACATCCTCCACACCTCAACCCATTCTCCCTATTTAAGCGGTATTGACCCTTGTGGTCGCCCGTGCGCCCCACACCATACGGCAATGGGTCCAAAACCCTCCCCGTGTAAGCCCTTGTGGTCGCCTGCCCCCATTGCAGTTATGTGAACAGTATTGGCTTGCGGTCGTATAGGTAGAATCAATGCCCTTGTTTTGCCTGCTCTTGGGAGCGCACACGCTGCAAGGCTGCCAGCTCTTGTTTGCCACGCTCTTCTAAGGCGGACTGCCACGTGTCTTTGTATTGGCGCATGGTATGGACTAGCGTGTGGGCGATGGCGAGGTTGCGATACCATTTGTGGTTGGCGGGCACGATGTACCAGGGAGCCTCGTCGGTGCTGCACTCGCTCAGGGCATCCTCGTAGGCACGCTGGTAGTTGTCCCAATATTTGCGCTCGGCCCAATCGCTGGCGGAAAGTTTCCACGCCTTGTCCTTGTCGTCCTCACGCGCTTTGAGGCGCGCCGTCTGCTCGTCGAAGCTGATATGCAGGAAAAACTTGAGGATGATTGTGTTGCTACCGGCCAGCAACTTCTCGAAGTGGTTGATCTCTTTATAGCGGTGTTGCCAGATCTCTTCTGGAACCAGTTTGTGTACGCGCGCAATCAACACGTCCTCGTAATGGGAACGGTTGAAAATACCCATCACGCCTCTGGCGGGCGTGACGCGATGGACGCGCCATAAGAAATCGTGGGCCAGTTCTTCGGGCGTTGGCTGCTTGAACGAATGGACCGTGCAGCCCTGCGGATTGACATGTGAGAGGACATGACGAATTGTGCCATCCTTGCCGCTCGTGTCCATGCCTTGCAGGACCAGCAGCAGGCTATGTTGCTGGGCTGCCTCCATCAGTTCCTGCAACGAGTCTAGTTCATCGTTTAATGTGAGCAGTTCTTGCTCGGCCTTGGCATGGTCGGCATGTTTGTCGGTATAGCCTGGATCGTAGTCCTTGAGTGTGATGTGCGAGCCTTCCTTGACCTTCCAGAGCAGTTCCATACATCTTCCTTCTTTCTCTCCGCTAGAATAAATAGCCTTAAAGCAATGTCCGTGTGTATCTACATAATAGTATCACTCTGCCATGCAGATAAACGCTTCTATGAAGATGATGTATTGCTTGTAATACACATATAACCCGTATGTGCGTGATTTATCGCGTGCATGTTTCCACACCAACCCTGTGTGGGTGCGGGAGGATTAATGGTGGAGAGCGGGCATGTGAAGATTGTTGAAGCTATATCTGGCGTTTTCCTGAAACCTCGTAGTTTACATCCGTTAAAGGTGATTTCAGGTAGTCATCGTTGAACAGGTTCAGGATCTCCCATTTGTTCCGTGCTTGGGGATTATATACAAGCTGTTCCTTGCCTTCGACTTCTTTGATCTCAATCGAGAGATTATTCATCTTGATGACTGTTTTCAGCTTCTCAATGGTAACTTTACCCATGTATGGTTTTGAAGAAATAGATTGTAATTTTCTAAGTTTCTGTACATCCCGCTCGCACGCTCTTACCAATAAATCAAAATTATGAATGGGTACAATCGTCTCAAAAGTTGCTAGTGTCTGTCTGGCATTAATGCGGATTGTGTCAAAGAGGCGAAAGATATCCTGAAAATTTTTCTTATCAAAAATAAACATAACACCGTCTCTGCTCATACAATCTATTTCTGCGTCAAATTGGCATATAGAACTTCGTACACAGTCATACACTCCGTTGCTGGTCAGCATTGCAACAAGTGTGCGGCCTAATATCATTCTACGCGTATAATGGCGAAAGAAATAAATTGGATTCCCATGACGTGGTTGTATTGTTATGACATAGAAGCGTAGCCCAGCAATAAACTTTTCATCTTTTTGATCAAATTGCTCGATGTCAGCTAAAGAAGCAAGCGGGGTTAGTTGTTCTAAAAGTGTAGCGTATGAGGAGATATTCAGGTGTTCAATCTGATAATCTTCGGGCTTGCTATCTAGCACATATTCTGGGAATAAAATATCTTCGGCATTCCATCGGCTCTGGTATGGAGTAAGGAATTTTGTTACGATCTCGCGAAATCCGTTTGCTAAAGGTTCCTCTATTTGGAGATGCTGAAAATGTGGGATTAAGTCATCTTTGACTACCGTTGCCATGAAGACTGACAACGTACAGATGGACAAATCGATGTCAAGAATGCCCTGAAAGATTTTTGTGTGATCTGTGTCCACCTTGGAAGGAGGATGCTCTATTGCTATCTCTCTCATGTTTTCTTCTCCACATAGATGCCATTGCCAATACTTACCATCCGCAAGATATCGCCATTTTTAATATGTCGATAGGTAATGAGTGCGTATGGCTCTTTACTCTGCTCCGATGCTACTTCGTATAGTTGCATGCCTACAAGATTAAGTGTGGGGTTAATACGCAGCATGTCTTCTGAGTTGACATAGATAACGCCTAGAATAAACATAAAGACCGACATCGCTGTGATTTGCTGCCAACCGCTGAGCGGAAACGTGACAAACGGAATAATGTAGCTTGCTATATATCCCATCACATCTGCGCCATGCGCTTGCCGAGAGATCACCTTATCTTGGATGGGTGCTATACTGGGAACAATTTTGAAGAAAAACAGCAACATAGCAAGCAAACCAACTGTCCCTATCCCCAACACAAACCACGCAAAAATAGGTTGCTGATTAAATGTAAGAATCCATATGATAACTGTAAGCGGAAAGTATGAACTCACAAAGAGCATGCAACGCAAAAACAGGTTTGGCATGGATGTCATTCCTTCCGAATCGGTGCGAGGCACCTTGTACTCTTATGTTACAAGAAGTTTTTTCTCTCATCAATATATTCTTTTTGTATTATCCAAAAGGTACTATTTTAAGTGAGATGAAATGCCATTTTGAGAAAATATTTGCATCAAAAGAGCTGTAAAGGAAGCGATGAGAAATGGCAAGGGTTAGTGGAGGCTATGCTCCAGCACAGCGACGAACGTCGTAATTGTTGAAAATTTGTGCTAAACTGAAAACGAAATGTTAGCGGTATCTTGCTTTGAAGGAAGCTGACAGAGAAAGGATCGTGATTACATCTGTCATATCAAATGGTATTGACCCTTGCAGTCGCCCAAAAAACGATTCTTGCTCGACTGTTTATCCTTCTTTAAATTGTACTGATCTCTGTGGCTGTCCATCGCATCCATAGGCCTGTTGTGGGGGGCTGCAGTGCCGCTTCTAAATTTTTCTTTAACCGTTACAAGTATAACAAGCAGGTGACGTCTATTACTGTTCATAAAAATATGATCGTTTACGATGTATCATTCTGCTTCAAGAAAAATGTTTTTGTTTCTCTATGGTTTTATAAATTGTGATAAATATGTGAT
>DAICZM010000469.1 GCA_027311145.1 Ktedonobacterales bacterium | reverse complement strand
ATCTTTGCGTGCAAAGAGAAGACGGAGTCGTTCTACTGCCCAGGTGCGCCCAATGAGTCGTGTGGTAGCAGCGGGTATATTATGTGGGTGCGATGAGGATGGGACAATAGCGATGCTGCTTGGAGATGGTGCATTTCTTATCGCCAACGTGTCTAATGGTGGTGTCTGCCATTGATGGACACTAAAAAAGCTTGGTTCCAGATGGGCCAGCTCTAGAAGACGAAGTACATCATCGCGTGTTGTGATAATGTTCCAATCGACTAGCTGTAAGATGATCTTTTGGATATTCTGATGGTTTAAACGGGCTTTGCCGCTATTATTCAGTTTACGACTGAGAACTTTATGGTTTAAGCCGAGCGCATCGGCCAACTCTTTTTGCGCATAGCCACTACTATGCAGCAGTGTTTGTACGCAACTGCTGAATGTCTCGGGGGTTGCGTGATGTTCGTTGTTCACGTTTGTTTCCTTTCAGAATATCTCTTGTCCTGTGTAACGATGAGTGGACTATCAGTAGATAATGGGTTACCGAAAGTCAGGGAATGTAAAACCTTCATTAGTATACTTAAATCAAAACGGCAAATCAATCATAGAAGAGGATTCGCTATGTGTATTTTGCATATTTATGCTCAATGCTACAACAAATTTTTTGAGGTTTCGCCAGATGAACCGGATTTGGCGGAGTTGATCGTGGAAGATGCGGTTTGCCGAGTTTTGCTTGACCTCTTCGGCGTAGGCACTGTTGAGGATGTCTCAATTGAGTTCCCTCCTAAACTACGGATGGGTTTACGCTATTGTGCTATTCAGATCGTGGCGCAATGTGCTTGCCAGCGATTTTCGCAGTTGCCACGCACGCAAGAGCATATCAAAATGGCAATTGAAAAAAATCTTACCTCTCTTTTACGGGAGCTATTTGGTGTAGTCAGTGTGGAAAGTGTGATTGTGGGTCCCGCGTGGCTAGAGGATCGCACGGAACGAATGCAGACGAGTTGTATCTATAACGATGCTGGCTCGTCCCCACGATCTCAGCGGGGCCTGTCTTCGCCTGTATCTGACTTTGGCAGCGATCCTCTCTACTAAGAAAAGTTCTCCTACTTTCTTGTATTAGTAGTTTTTGCCCGTAAAAATGGCTGAGGTCGTGTCACATTCAAACGATCACTATCCATACTATACTGCATGGATAGTGATCGTTTGAATGTGTTTTTGACTTTTCATGCTCTTTTTTCGCATGAGCAAGTGCCTTCGTTTTGATCTGTGGATTCTGCTGTATAGGTAAAAAGGATATGTACACTTGTATAGATGGATGTACTATGTTACATTGGCATCGTATGTTTGCAATGAATTGCCGATGGTACTAAGAAGACACTCCTTGCCAGAGATCAAATGGTGTATGCCTTGTCTTGTTATGCCGACGGATATTTTATAGCGAAGGAGCATCAGATGGGTAGATGGCATTCTCTTTTTAGAAGCAATGTGTTTCATATCGCGACACTTTCTATTGTTTTGCTGGCAATGCTCAGTGCATGTACGACACAAGCATTGCCTAGCTTTAGTTCGAACCAGCCAATTAAAATAGGTATTTCCTTGTCATCTACAGGCAACTTTGCTCAGGATGGGCAAGCAATGCAGCAGGGTTATCAGCTGTGGGCAGATATGGTGAACCAGAATGGGGGCATTTTGGGCCGTCCAGTCCAGTTGGATATTTTGCATGATGATAGCACCCCTGATAAGGTTGCAGCCAATTATACCCAATTAATTACGGGCGATCATGTCAATCTTGTGTTTGGACCGTTTTCTACGCTGCTGACGAAGGCTGCCGTACCGGTCGCGCAAAAATATGGTTATCCGATGGTAGAAGGTGCTGGTGGCGGCCCCTCTGTATTTACGGCAGGATGGAAAAACGTATTTGATGTTTCCCTCCCAGTTGCAAACAATCTCGTGAGCTTTGCTCTGTATGTTCTTTCGCTACCCAAAGCGATGCGCCCTACGACTGCGGCTTACGCTACTGAAGACGATCCATTTACGCAACCACAGATAGATTTAGCGCGTAAGTTATTGGAGCAAGGGGGAGTTACCACCCTTTTGTATGATGTCTATCCCAACGCCACAACCAAATATACGCCTATTGCCGATAAAATTATTCAAGCGAATGCGCAGATCGTGGTAGCAGGCACATTATTTCCTGATATTACGGCATTCATCCAGCGTTTCAAGCAGCAAAATTATAACCCTAAAATGATCGTGGCAACAGCAGGTCCCGATGCGGGGAACGTATTTATGAATACGATTGGCGGGCAGCAGGCGACACAGGGGATTATGGTCCCGAATGGCTGGTATCCACAGGTCAGTAACTTCCAGAATGCGCAGATGGTGCAGGCATATGTTGCAAAGTATGGCGGTGTAGCCGACAGCATCAATTCGGATGTCGCTGAAGCGTTCTCTGTTGGACAGGTTTTGGAGCAGGCCATTGCCAAGACAAATAGCCTGGATAACACCGTATTGCTCCACGATCTCCATACTGATATTTTCAATACTGTCCAGGGATCGGTGCAATTTGATGGGACAGGACAGAACACGCTGGCATTACCGTATCTGTTTCAGTGGCAAAGTGGCTCATTAATACCCGTCTATCCAGACTCTATTGCAGTAGCAAACCCACTGTTTAGACCCTTACAGTGGTAATATGTACTGTTCTGTGTAGAGAGAGGTAGCATCTGGCTTCGGTGAGGCTAAGGAAGGAACGAACGATACCATGTTTAAGGGATTAAATAATATTCCTATATTTCGTCGTATTTTCATCGCATTTGCGGTGGCGACGATCATTCCAGGTATTGTGGTTGTATTACTCGGCACATTTTATCTCAATGCCATTAATGTGCGTGATCAGGCGGTAAAAACCAGTTTTGAAGCTCAGAGTACGGCCTATCAGCAGCAAGCTAGCCTGCAACGTATGAATGCCTTTTTGCAGGCCTATCTGGCTCAAGTATTTGCCAGTGGGAACGTGGGTGATCCCTCAATGGGTGCCTCGGCACAGTTTATTGGGCGTGAAATTGTAGATCGCGAAGTGACCTTTGGTTTGACACTCACCAGTTACCAGCAGAACTATCTTGTCGCCAGTTCCAGTAACATGGCTGGTATTCGCACTATTTTGCTGAGCGACAATTCCAGTACGCCGATTATCCAGCAGCAGCAGCAGGTGATGAACAACGTGGTGCAACATCAGTGGCCTGCTTATAAGTTATTGCAAGACCAAGAGTTGGCAATCCTGCAAAATTTGCAGAGTCCTGCGGGACAGCATATACCGGTTGCTGAGGCATATACGCAGGCCTACGCAGTCTTGTTCCAGGCAGACCAGGCGTTTCTTGATTTGAACAATAGTTGGCAAAGTCTGGTGGGGCAGGCCCAGACGATGGGTGAAGTTGTTACCACTGTTGGTCCTTCCCAAACGAATCCAATTGTCTTTGCAACCGTTATCGCATTCCTTGCGACAATCCTGGTTGTTGTCGCTATCGGAGCGGTTATCAATGCAACTATTACGCAACCATTGCGCTACCTGGCCGCAATCACGCGACGTATTACCAAAGGTGATACCAGTGTACGTGCGAACGTTGGGGGAAGAGACGAGATTCACCAGGTCGCGGTCTTGATGAATGTCATGCTTGATAATATTGTGCAACAAGCTCGCGATGCGCAATTGCGTCATGCCACATTGCAGTCGCAGATCGATAAACTCATGGGTGAGGTGAGTGGTGTTGGTGAAGGTGATCTGCGTATTCAAGCAGAAGTCTCATCAAGTGACCTGGGTGTGCTTGCCGACTGTATTAACTACATGGT
>DAICZM010000468.1 GCA_027311145.1 Ktedonobacterales bacterium | reverse complement strand
GCCTAATTACCTTTACGCTCGCTGGCAAGGATGATGCCGAAATCGTCACGGTGCTACGCGAGCAGCATAATATCTACGTTCGCAACATTCCTTCTCTAAAAGCATTGCGCATTTCAAGCGGATTTTACAATACCGAGCAGGAGATCGATCAGCTTGTACAAGCTCTAATGACACTCTAATAACCTATGCTGGCGCGTTCCCCTCCGAACTGGGTACAGGTTCACACGGGGAACGCTTTTTCTCCATTTTTGGCAACGAAAAAACCCGTCTATGTGAGCGGGTGAGATGGCAACTTCCGATTTTCCCACAGGGCTGCCCCTGTAGTATCGTAGGGGATGAAGAGCTTAACTTCCGTGTTCGGGATGGGAACGGGTGTACCCTCTTCTCTATAGTCACCAGCTCACCTGCACATACAGGCGGGCTTCTTTACAGTCAGTATATTACTACACTCACACATCGTTGTCAACACTTTTTGAGACGAGTTTTTGACATCCGTTATTTTTCCAGCACATTCGCAACTTCTTCTAATCTAAGCGACAGCAAACGTGACATGCTCTCGCGCATCGACACACCATACATAGCTTGAGCCGCCGTCATGGTCACACGATTATGGGTAATGACAATAAACTGTGTGCGCTGCGCCAGATGTTTCAAGATATCGCAGAAGCGCACAACATTGGACTCGTCCAGAGCAGCATCCACTTCATCAAGCAGACAAAATGGCGGTGGATTGATCTCTAACAAGGCAAATAACAGGGCAGCAGAAACCAGGGCACGTTCTCCACCGGAGAGGAGCGCGAGGTCTTGCACCTTCTTTCCTGGCGGTTGCACAATCACTTCTATACCAGCAGGCATACGAGACGGTACGATCACCGTCTCATCATCGCGCTTTGCAGTAAGTAGTTCCAGGCGAGCCATCCCGCCGTGAAAGAGGGTCGTAAAATGTTCGCGAAAACGTACATTGACGGCATGAAAGGTGGTCTCGAATTGCTTCGCCATCGTCACATCTAACTGCTCGATAATTGCCCGCAAATGCGTAGCCGCCTGCTCCATATCTGAGATTTGCGTTGAGAGGAACTCAAAGCGCGTTTTTGTCTCGGCATATTCATGTGGTGCATTCACATCGCACCCCCCCATCGCTTTCAAACGGCTGCGCAATGCCTCAACACTGCGCCGTAACCGCTTGAGTTGGGCCTCTTCCTCTTCCGAAAGCGACGGTGAAGCCCCATCCATCTCAGCCGCACGGCCTGCGCTTTCTACAAGCGTTGCGTCATCTACGTTTCTATGCAAAGCACGATCATATAGTACTTTAGGGTCTTCTATGCCCATCTCTTCACGTAGCTGCTCGCGCAATGTCTCCATGGCATCCTTCGCTTTCTGGCTCTCTAAAAGAGAACGACGATACCCTCCTTCACGCTCTGTAAGCATCTGTTGAGCCTGCACTCGCTGCTGTTCTAACAACGTAAGCATCTGCTCTAATTCGGCTAGTTGCCCCTCAACAACACGTAGGGCTTCCTCCTGTGTATGCGTGGCCTGCTGTGCTTGCTGCAATTCAGTACGCTGTAGGACAATAACATCCTGTAACGTCTGCCGCTGCTGCTCTATATTTTTGAGCCGTTTGCCCTGTTGTTCAACCTGTGTTTTTAGCTCCTGTGCCTGCGCATGCTGCAAAATCGCTTGCTGCTGTAATGCTTTAACCTCTTGCCGTTTGACAGCCAGAGCTGTGCGTGCCCTGCCCAACTCATCTTGCTGGTGACGATACACTGCCGCACGCTCCTCCATCGCATAATGCAGTTCTTCTACCAGTCCGTTCATCTCACGCTGCGCTTTCTCATGCATGCGTACACGCTCTTGCGCAGCAAACATCTCTTGTTCCAGTCCCAGAAGCTCGGCTGTAAGCTGTTGTTCAAGCGATGCAGCCAATTGCACCTCTGTCTGCACACGCTCGAACTCGCGTTGTGAGTTATTCACAATTCTGGTCAGCTCGTTAATGCGCACTCCCGCTTTTTGCATCTCTTTATCGAGGGCAGTCTGCTCTGCGCGCCGTCCCTCCAGGCCACGCTGTACCTCGCTGAGCAGGCCATTCCACTGATCAATCTGCATTTTCTGTACATCGACCTGCTGCGGTAATTCACGCAGTTCACGTTCATACGCCAACATACCCTGCTGTCCGCTTTCCTTCCCATTGCCACCAATTAACCAGCCATCTACATGCAACACTTCGCCTTGCAGCGTCACCAGCGTCGTAAAAGGCAGGTCCGTCATTGAAGAGAGGCTTAGTTCCATAATCCAATGCAGTAACTCATGAGCCGTGTTGATCTCTTTGACCACGACGACGCCATGCAGAATACGTTGAAAAAAAGCTTGATAAGCTGCTTCACACATGATCTGACGCCAGGCAAAACCCAGTACACGTTCCTGCAAAGCAGGTCGCTCATTGAGAAAACGACGCAAAACATCTTCTTCTACCTGGTGCTGAATCGCACGTATCTCCGGCACATCCTCATGCTCTTCATCATAAGTCAACCAAACAACCATCGCCTTGCCAGCCGTGGTCGTTTTCAGAAAGGTCAAACAACGCTGCGCATCCTGCAATGTCTGCACCACGACCGCCTGCATATAGGCTCCTAATGCTACTTCTAACGCCATTTCTGTCCCAGCAGCAACCGTGCCCAACTGTGGCACGGGACCGAGCAGGCCACTGAGCTGACCAGCAGGCGCACGCAAGAGGGCACGTACACCATCGCTATAGCCACTCAGGTTTTGCCGCCATGTTTTGAGCATATTCAAACGGTCAAGCAACGCCCGCCGCTGACGTTCGGATTCCGCAAGCGTCGTTTTGAGGCGATCCATCTCTTGCTGGGCATCCGCGATAGCACGCGAGACAAGCTGTCTACGTTGCGTCACCTGCTGCTCTTCATTGCGCCCCATACTCAAACGGGCACGCTCATCAAGCAAACGTGCCTCCAATGTGCGTATCGTTTGTTGAGATTGGGCCATCGTATCACGACGAGCGGCCAATGTGCGGTTGCGCTCACCAAGTTGTTTCTGGAGTCGTCCCAACTCTGTCTGACTGGAACCCAGTCGCGACTGCACCTGAATGAGATCACTTTGCGCGTTACGTAGTCGCCGCTGATCCAGCTCATAGTCTTTCTGGGCCTTCGCCACGCTTGCCTCTAAGACGGCCAAGGCCGCCGCCTCCCGGTCAAGTTCCTCACTGTCCAGATCACACTGCTCCTCAAGATCAACCAACTGCTTTCGGAGTGCTATGAGACGCTCACGTAACCGCCGTTCCTCTTGTTGAACATCCACACGTTGCCGCTCCAATCCACCAACGCGCTCCTCGCTCACCGCTAGCTCGCGCTCCATCTTTTGCGCAGTGTTATGGGCATCATGATATACCATGCGCACTTTAGTCATGCGTCCTTGCATGTTCTGACGGCTAACCCGTTGTGTGTTCCCTTGTTCATCAATGATCTGAAGTGCCTGTCGCGCCTGCTGTAAAAGCTGCATCTGTTCCTGCTCAAAGTGGTCCGCCCGTTCACTGATGGTGCTGAGACGACGCCATTGCAAGGCATACCATCTGCTCAACACATCCTGTAGCTCACTGCTCACCTGTTGATAGGCAACGGCACGGCGGGCTTGTTCCTCTAACGGGGCAAGACGTGGCTCAATCTCGCTCAGGATAGCACGCAGATGCTCCACATTTTGTGCCGTCTGACGTAAACGATTCTCAGCATCGAGGCGCTGGACCTGAAATGGACGAATACCTGCCGCATCCTCAAACAGCCCACGCCGCTCTTCAGCACGCAGGCTCAATGCGGCATCGATCAAGCCCTGCCCGACAACGGTATACG
>DAICZM010000467.1 GCA_027311145.1 Ktedonobacterales bacterium | reverse complement strand
CGCAACGTCATCGCGCTAGGCATTGCCGCATCATTAAACGCACCTATGCCCGATACGCCATTTGGCGTCTTTCGCATGTAATACATACAAGGGAGTATTGTATATGACTTATAGCTATCTTTCCATCGAACGCAGTCATCAGCGTAAAATCGCAACAGTAACCTTGCGCCGCCCAGAGGTGCATAACGCATTTAATGCACAAGTAATAGAAGAACTCATGGCAGCGTTTAGCGATTTACGCGCTGATGAGCTACTACATGGGGTCATTCTCACAGGTGAGGGAGCGTCGTTTAGCGCGGGTGCTGATCTCAACATGATGAAATCCGCCGCGACCTTCACGCAGGAAGACAATCTCAACGACGCGCTTCGTCTTGCCGACCTGCTCCAGACGATCAACACCTTTCCCTGTCCTGTCATAGCACGTGTCAACGGCACAGCAATGGGCGGCGGTCTGGGTCTGATTGCTGTTTGCGATATCGCACTTGCGGCAGAGACAGCACGCTTCGCCTTTAGCGAGGTTAAACTTGGTATTGCCCCTGCCGTTATTTCACCGTTTGTCGTGCGCAAAATAGGCGAGACAAATGCTCGTGTCCTTTTCGTAACAGGCGAACGTTTCAGTGCCGTCCGTGCATTAAGTATTGGGCTAGTTCACGCCGTTGTCCCCTTAGAGCAGCTTGACGATGCCGTACAGAAAGCTCTACAAGAATTGCTGACCAGCGCGCCACAAGCACTACGCGCATGTAAGGCACTGGCACTGACGGCTGGGCAGATGGCAACGGACGAGGCACGCATGTATACCGCGCAAACTATCGCCCGCTTGCGCGTTACAGACGAGGGACAGGAAGGCTTGCATGCCTTTCTGGAAAAACGTAAACCCAACTGGATAGCATAGCTATGTTCAAAAAAGTTCTAATCGCCAATCGCGGAGAAATTGCCATCCGCATCATGCGCACCTGTCGCGAAATGGGCATTCGCACGGTCGCCGTCTACTCTGAGGCAGACCGCTACGCCCGTCATGTACGCGAGGCCGATGAAGTCTATTTCATTGGAGCTGCCCCCGCCGCGCACAGCTATTTACGCATCGAGACCATTCTGGCGGTGGCGCGCAAAAGCGGTGCCGAAGCGATTCATCCCGGCTATGGCTTCCTCTCTGAGAACGCGGCTTTTGTCGATGCTTGTGAGCAAGCGGGCATTGTTTTTATCGGCCCGTCCGCTGAGGCAATGCGCCTGATGGGTTCCAAAATCGCCGCCAAGCGTCTGACGCAATCGGTGGGCGCGCCAACCGTTCCAGGCTATGCAGGCGAAAGTCAGGACAACACGGTATTGCTGAAAGAGGCCGAACGCATCGGTTTTCCACTGCTCATCAAAGCCTCAGCCGGTGGCGGCGGCAAGGGCATGCGCGAGGTACATCAGCCAGCACCCTTTTTAGAGCAGCTCGCGGGCGCACGACGTGAAGCACAGGCCGCCTTTGGGGATGAGACTGTCTTCCTGGAAAAGCTTATCATCCGTCCACGCCATGTCGAAATACAGATTTTGGGCGACCGCTACGGCAATATGATCCATCTGTGTGAACGCGAATGCTCTATCCAACGTCGCCACCAGAAAATTGTCGAAGAAAGCCCTTCGCCAATACTCACGCCCGCCTTGCGTGCCGAGATGGGCGAGGCAGCGGTACGCATCGCACAAGCAGCGGGCTATGTCAACGCAGGCACAATGGAGTTTATCCTGGATAGCGACAAACGGTTCTATTTTCTAGAGATGAACACACGTCTACAGGTTGAGCATCCCGTAACTGAACTGGTGACCGGCTTTGATCTCGTGCGCCAGCAACTGCTGATCGCCGCGGGTGAGAAACTTGCCATTACACAGGCTCAGGTAAGCCAGCGCGGACACGCTATCGAGGTGCGCATCTACGCTGAAGATCCCGAACACGCATTTCTGCCCTCAACAGGCACGGTTAGCACCTTTGTCGAGCCAGAGGGACCGGGCGTGCGCGTCGATAGCGGCATTGAAAGCAGCGACGAAATTTCGCAATACTACGACCCGATGATCGCCAAACTGATCGTGTATGGAGAGAATCGTCAAGCCGCAATTGCCCGTCTCCAGCGAGGTCTGGAACAATGTATTATTTTTGGCGTCAAAACAAATATCGCATTACTCCACGCCATTGCTACACACCCCGCCTTTCAGGGTGGTTTGACGCATACAGGTTTCCTCGACGAGCATCACCTACTTACCCCAGAAACCGGGCAAGCAGCACCGCCTGATGCTGCCCTGCTCGCCGCCGCGTGCTACGAATTGTCCAACCGCCAAATACAATCAGCAACCGACAATCCCTGGCAAAACCTCGGTCCCTGGCGCATGACGGGCGAAGGCTATGCATTTACCTATACCTACCATGAACAGGCATATCGCGTTGCGCTTAGATCACAGAATGGCCAACAAGATATGTGGGAATGCAAGATTGACGCGAGGGCCGTAGGTAACGTAGCATATAAACATGGCAAGCAATCATTCATTTTGCTCACTTTTGGCCCTATGCAAGTGCATACCAACGTCCAACAGATACAGAGTGCTATCCATGTCAATCTCAACGGACACACGTATATCCTGGGACGCCGCCAACCACCAGATGTTGACATAGCAACATATGGTGGCAATAGACTGAACACGCAAAAGGCACTCACTGCCCCCATGGCGGGAACCATTGTCAAAGTGCAGATACACGATGGCGAAGAGGTAGCGGCACAACAGGTATTGGTTATTTTGAGCGCGATGAAAATGGAACATACCATCACGGCAACGCATGATGGACGTGTACGTCGTGTTCATTATCAAGAAGGCGCGGTTGTCAAAGGTGGCGCAGTTATCGTTGAAATGGAATAATAACAGGAAAAGAGGCAATAGATCATGCAAGTTGGTTTTATTGGTATTGGAGTCATGGGAAGCCCAATGACCCTCAATCTGCTCAAGGCAGGTCACGAAGTCACTATTTTCGCGCGTCATCCTGAGAAGCCTGAAGTGCAGGCCGTCTTAAACGCGGGGGCAAAACTGGCCCCTTCCGCACGGGCCGTAGCAATCGCATCTGAGCTTGTTATTACGATGGTTCCGAACTCGCAAGAAGTCGAGGAAGTCATAGCAGGACCACAAGGTGTTCTCGAAGGAACGCGCAAGGGACTGATTATCGTTGACATGAGTACGATTGCCCCCTCGATGAGCCGCAAAATGGAACAGGCAGCGACAGCACAAGGATGCTACTTTATTGATGCACCCGTTAGCGGTGGCTCACAGGGCGCAGTCAATGGTACACTGACCATCATGGCTGGGGGCAATCAAGATGCTTTTGAAAAAGCGCGTCCTGTACTTGAGGCAATGGGCAAAAAAGAAAACATTTTTTACGTCGGTCCCAGCGGTGCTGGCGAGGTAGTCAAGCTAGTCAACAATATTTTGGCTGGCACTATTGCAGCATCAATTGCGGAAGCCTTTGTCCTGGGTGTCAAAGCTGGCGCGGACGTAGAGACAATGGCAAAGATCATCAGCGTCAGCAGTGGTGCAAACTGGCAACTCTCAGTCCAGTTCCCTATGCGCGCCTTTAATGGTAGTTTCAAACCAGGTTTCATGACCGATCTCTTACACAAAGACCTGGGATTGGCTCTCGATCTGGCAGCCGAGAATAAAGTGCCCATGACAATGACCGCCGTTGCACGCCAGATGTACGAAATTACCCGTGCCGCAGGCTATGGACGCGATGACTACACAGCTCTACTCAGAGTTTTAGAGCAAATGGCCGCCGTCGAAGTGCGTTCATAACATCTATTACCCTTTCTATGACAAAATCTCGTAGGGACCGATTTATCGCATCCGCCCATGTTGTATAG
>DAICZM010000466.1 GCA_027311145.1 Ktedonobacterales bacterium | reverse complement strand
CCCCGCGACAATAAGCATAGCCAAACGGATAAAGATACAGAGAAGCCAGAGACTGCAGATACCGATAGTCAGAGGGGAGAGAAGTGCTGCGCGTAGTGCAAGCAGACCTCCAGCCGGAAATGGCTGATTGATGGCCGACCAGCGAAAGATAAGCAACCCCCATAACGTTATAATTGTCAGTATAATGAACATTATTCTTCTCCGTTCTATCTTTATTACAACATTAACTCTGCTGAGAATTTGATATTGGAAAGTTCCAGGCCAGTCTGAACATGCATAAATATCCAGCGCAAGCGATCAACACTAGGCAGCAGATTAACATCAGCACGTTGCAGGATAGCTTCCAATTCAGCAAGCACTTCCTGATTGTGAACACCAAACATCTCCGTATCTATTGCGGGATCATCCTGTAGCGCAGTTGTGCGCTGCAGAAACAGTGCCGCAGCGGCAGAAAGGTCCTGCCAGATTTCTTCTAGACGCTGAGCCGTCTGGTAGACCAAAAAGCTTTCGACGAGATCGACAATCAAATGTGTATCACTCTTATGAATTTCGCTGGCCTGTTCACGCAACCACAGTTCCAGTTCTCGCGCATTTTTGGATTGCTTTGGATCAACCAGTTCACGCAGAATCCTGGCTCGTTGTGCCCAGAGTTTGTCGTTGGCGGCAAGCTTGGCACTGACATCTTTAAGACCCACTTGTAAACGCTCATCAAAGAAAATGCGTTCCAGAATGTGGTCGCGCACAATGAACTGTTCAGCGAGCAGCTTATCACGCAACTTTGAGATGGTACCTTGAGGCTGGCAAAGCCCTTCCAGATAATGCATGCTGGTCTCTAATTGCCTCTGTTGATCAGTTAATGCCCAACGCCACCCCTCCGTATCAATTTTCTCTAAGAGAGCTTCGTAACGTGCTACAAACCATTGAAGGTGATGACGAAGACGATAACGCTGATACCAACGAACAATCAGAAACAATGCAATCCACAGACAAGCTGCAATTAACAAACAGATAACCCAGAATGGCAGCAATGGTAGAGCATAGAGAGAGGGCAACAGACGTTGAAAAGCACCGTCGAAGAAATTGAACCACGGTGCCAGAGCAGAATAAAAGATCGTTGATAAGGTGACAGCAAGAATAACCAGTATGGGTGAAAGTAGTAGAACCCGACTTGCTGTGGCGATAATATTTGGTTTGCGCTGTAATTCTCGCCTGATTACTACTGTCCGTTCAGTTAAACGATGTGTCGAGACCTCTGCTTCTCGCTGTGCGATTTGTTTTTGCTCATCTAATAGCTCACTACGATCTTTTTCCGTCGATGGTGCCTGAACTGCATTAGCCTCAGTGGTCAGCACTTCCAGGCTCTTTTTGGTAAAACGATACAGAAATGTCAGTGGTGCTTTTTCCTTATCGAATAGTTGTGCATAAAAATGCTGAAAAGTATTTTCAAGCTGTTCTTGATATTCCTGCCGCCTGCGCATCATATACCCATAAAGCTCTTCTTCTAACATCTGAGAATCAGAGATTGCCTCACCAAAAATGCTCTCTAGTGCGCCCTGAATAGTATATATATTCGCAGATGGTAACTTTGAGAGAACGCGAACAGCATTTCTATAGTCAATATTTGTTTGAATAGGACAATCAGGGGAATGCGTATGAAGCTGAAGCGCCTTAAACATGATGCGCTTTCTGTAGGCCACAATCGACTCCTGAAGGTCCAGAGAGAGTTCTGTCTCTAAATCTTCATTTAGTAGCCTTTCTTTGCTTTCGCCAATCAAGAAAGATGTTGGAGAGTCACCAGCCATAACAGGCTGAGCTTTTTCCAAAAATTTGCCTACCACATAGTTATAGACAAGGCGACGCAATCTGGGGTGATCGAGCGAGTAGGCAGCTACACCCAGAGTGGAGAACAAACCAGGCTCTCCCAAAGGAACTTTCATATCCCAACGACTGGTCCGTGCCTGCCTCACAGCCTGATCAGCATTACCTGTAATGAACAGATTAATCGCTAGAGCAGTAGCGACGATTACTTCGTCTGGTTCATCCTCACGACGTTGTACCGCTGCAACGCGATTCGCAAGTTGTGAATCGATCAGATAACAAGCTTCGATAGTTTGCGGTTGTTCTGTATGCCAGATTCGCTCCAGTTTATCAAGCATATTATCATTCATATGTTGTAGTTCAATATCAAGTAATCTATCGAAATCACTTGTGGCATCGGGCTTAGCACCAAAAGTGTCAAGATATGCTTGATACCAAACTTGCTTTAGTTTATCAAGCATATTATCATTTTGTATCTGACCCAGGTTTTGCCGTTTGCTCACAGGAAGGATTTGTTGTAGTGCAGTATCGAGCAAATTATCAAATTTGCTTGTGTCATCAAACACAATACCAAAAGTGTCAAGATATGCCCGACGCCCCGCCTGCTTTAGCTTATAGAGCAATTTATCATTTTGTATCTGACTCAGATTTTGTTGTTTGCTTATCGGAAGGATACGTTGTAGTTCACTATCAAGCAAACTATCGAAATCGCTTGTGTCATCAGGCTCAGTGTCAAAAGTATCAAAATATGCCTGTGCGTGCTCCTCCCAACTAGTGCCACCAACATAACAAAAGATATGGATACCTCTGGCAACTTGCGATCGCTTCACATAAGCCTTACCAAGTAGCTGAATAATATCGATACCAAGTTCTGCACTGGTTGCTTCACGCAGTGCACAGATGACAACAACACGCATTTCAAAATTTTGCGAACGACCATGTATTTGAAAACCAATGCGCATTGGATTATCGTGAGTACGTAATGGAAGCGAGGCAGTATACAACGCATCTTGTAGCCGGGGATGCACAAGAGCCTTGCGTGCATCTACCCAGTCATCGGGATGAGGTTCCTCTTCACGCATACGTGATGGCGTACCCATCTCGGCAACCATAGCCCCTGGGATATTGATATCCTGAAGCAGTGCATTAGGTTGAAAATTTTCGTTAAACCAGTTCCTCCAGTCTAAATGCATGATGCGTACTAGCCCTGGAGTGATCATGTCGTTTTCTTTTTTTACCAGCAGTTGCCCCTTCAAGCCAACTTCGCGCAAACTCTCTTCGGTAAGTATCAGGCGAGCCGCCAGCTGCTCCCCCACAGTACGTCCATAATCACCCAGCCCTATCACTAGCGTTGGCATGACAGGAATAGATTTACGTGAGTATTGTTGTACTTCGAGAGCTATATCTTCCTGCAACATGAAAGTTTCCACCTATCGTGTTACTTATCGTACATTCACCATGACCCAAGCTTTACGCACCTGCGGATTATCTCCTTTGCGGTAACGCACATAGCCCTGCCTGACAAGCTTGGTAACGCGGCCAATTTCTATTGCTGGAATCTGTTCTTGCCCGACTTCTCTATGCAGTACAGAATCAAAGCGATCTCCAGGCCCCGGTTCAATGATGAGCCAACCTTGAGTATGTAGAATCTCCTGCATATCAGCATAGAGCAATAATGCCTGGACAACTGGCGGAGTCTGTTTAGGCATTTCGTCGTAGAGCGATTTCCATAGTTGGTCGACAAAATCGAAGAATGGATGATTCTCGTTATTAACATCGATTTGTTCTTGTCGATTGCTCCCAGTTTTCGCTTCATAGTGATATGTATAGTCACGGAGGCGTCGAGCCAAATCTGAGTTTTTATCCTCCAAGCGATCTGCCGCTCTTCTCCACTCATCAATAATCTGCTGTGGCGTACTTTCCAGGCTGATCAGTGGCTTGTAAGCTCTAGTAGCTTGATAGGTGGAGTCGAGATGCAGGTAAGGCGCACGCTTGACAATTTTCATAATGAGATACGAATGCTGCATATCTTTCATAGAACGCAGTGAGGAAACCATCAAGCCATGTTGTGTCTGTCT
>DAICZM010000465.1 GCA_027311145.1 Ktedonobacterales bacterium | reverse complement strand
CCATTGTACGCTGTCCTAATTGAATATCGGCAGGTGGATGCTCACAGATCAGGGATTCCGTGATGAGGAACACGACCTGCGGCAATTGCTCTGCTTTCAGGTCGGCATAATAATCCTGCTCACTGTAAAAGAGACGGCGATCATACTGCCAGCGTTTGAAATAGACAAGGGCATTAAAATCTTCAAAGAGACTTCCTGTGCCAAGCCCCAGGTTATAGCATTTCCAGCTAATACCATAGTCGTCTAACAGGTCAACAACAGTAGGCCAGTCCAGAGCGCCACGCTCGACCGCATTGGTGGTCAGGCCGCCAGCAGTTCCGCTCCAGAGCGCGATACGATTAGGCGTAGACGGACCGAGTAGCGAGCAAAAATAGTTGCCACAGAGCGTAAAGCTATCCGCCAGCGCATAGTAATAGGGCAAATCAGAGCTATCATAGTAGCCAAGTGCATCCCAGCCATCATTGGTATAGAAACCATCCATTGCCCCACCATTCCACTCATTATGGATATCTTGCCAGGAATGCGGAACATTCAACGACATCGAGAACGGAAAATGATAGGGTTGCACACTCCCACCATCCCCATCTGGCAGTGTATAGCCAACAGGCATGCCAAACTGTCCAGCACGAGGATAACATCCAAAATAAGCATCAAAGGTACGATTTTCCTGACAAGCAATTAGAATGTGATCGATAGGAATCGCCGTATCATCCCATAGAGATGCCATAGCCTTCGTCGCGACCGTCAGACCCGTCCCTATCGTCAAACCCACACCAGCCGCCGCCCCAAGATGTTTTAAGACTGCACGTCGTGTATAACGTGCTTTTAGCCATTCACGCATAATTATTACCTATATTTAGATAGATTGCCTAGAGAGCTGAGAGAGAACAGAAATATCTGCCTAGTGTATCGAAATGAACGCAACGAGGGGCGGAATGTGGAGAATGCAAAAGATAAACACGAAAAAGTACTGGTAAGGATTAGTCAAACATGATACAATACTTTCACTTAATCAGTACTATACAGTTTTTTGAATAGAGTATGCAACGATGCGCTATGCTATTTTTACCGATGTTCATGCCAATTTAGAGGCTCTGCAAGCCGTGCTAGCGAAGATTGACGAACTAGCACAAAGTGAGCCAATCGATGAAATCTGGTTTCTGGGTGATCTCGTCGGCTATGGTCCTAATCCCAATGAATGCATTGCTATATTACGAGAACGCACCAGTGTGATTATCGCAGGCAATCATGACTGGGCCGCAGTGGGCAAAATAGACCTGGAAGATTTTAGCTCTGCTGCTCGCGTGTCCGCAGAATGGACAGCAGAACAACTGAGCGAGGAAAACCGCATCTTCCTCAAAAATCTGCCTGAACGTATAGAAAAAGATCAATGCACATTGGTTCACGGCAGCCCCTATGGGCCGCTTTGGGAATACCTGACCTCAGAAGCTCTGGCGGAACGCAGTTTCCAGTACTTTACGACGCGCTATTGCTTCGTCGGGCATACGCATGTGCCAATTATCTTCCAACAACCAGATATCTCGAACGAACCAACGCATCCGCTCAGCAATGATGCCCACAATACCGCCAACTCATCGCTGCTCTTTGAAGTAGAACAAGACGATATATACGTTGAAGATGATGCCGCTGCGGACGAAGAAACATCTGAGATGGCCGCACTCCGCCCGACCAATACGTCAACGCATCTTTCTATAGAAAGAGAAGCAACGCATCGCTCTACAGGCAGCTACAACGAATACGACAGCAAGCAGCAGGAAACAACAGAAGTCGAAGATGCTCATGAAGAAGAGATCATCGCTGAAGTCGCGTCAGAAGAAGGCATCACCAACGAAGAAGAACACATCAACCAGGAAATAGAAGAACTGTTGACGTTGCTGGGATTAAGCCAGAGTATGATACAGGTTACCAATGAAATGCTTGAGCCGCCACTCGGCGCGTGGCAAACACCCGACAACTACCGCGCCATTGTCAACCCTGGAGGCGTTGGTCAACCACGTGACGGCGATGCACGTGCGGCATTCATGATTTATGATACAGAAAAAGGGTTTACCTTTTATCGGATTCCCTACACATTTGAAAAGACACAGGAGAAGATCATCAAAGCGGGCCTGCCAACCTATCTGGCAACACGTCTCGCTTATGGTCGCTAAAAAAGTAAGCATGAAACTGGTAATTGGCCTGGGCAACCCAGGTGCGGAATACGAGCAAACGCGCCATAATGTTGGCTTTCGCGTCGTCGATCTGCTAGCCAAAAAACAAGGGTGGTCCTGGAATGAGCGCAAGAGCAGGGCCATCCTTGCCAGCGGCACACTGGGCACAGAAAAAGTGATATTGGTCAAACCGATTACCTACATGAACAAAAGTGGCGAAGCGATCGGCGAACTAGCACACTGGTACAAACTTCTGCCAGCCGATATCCTTGTCGTTTACGATGACCTCGATTTGCCCGTCGGACAACTGCGTTTACGCACCAGCGGCAGCGCGGCAGGCCATAATGGTGTGTCCAATATCATTCAACATCTGCATAGCAACCAGTTTCCACGCCTGCGTGTCGGCATTGGGCGTCCCGTCAATAGTCGGATGGACACGATTCAGTATGTGCTGGGCGTTCCAGCTAGCGATGAGCGGATTACATTAGAGATCGGTGAGACACACGCTGCGGAGGCAATTCCCGCTATTCTTGAGCGCGGAATTGGCACAATGATGAATATCCTCAATGTTGACCCTGAAGCACAGCGCAAAGCTGAAGAACGCCGCCTCGCACAACTTGCCCGCCGTCAAGCAAAAGCCGAGGCCGCTCACACGCCCATTATGCCCGATACCGCCAACCCCTCCACATAAAATGAGTTATCGATCAAAAGGTGGTGAGAGCGGCTCTCTGCCACCCTCGTCTAGCTGTCGATATATCAGATATGAATAGACGTACAACACAATAACAACCAACAGCAAGGTGCCCACACTCCCCCAGAAATGGAGTGCGGGCACAAAACTTGTCACCAAACCCAACAGACCTGCCGCCACAAAAAGCCAGCCGCCAAGACGATGCGTGCGCTCCCACACCGTCTCGCTGGCAAGCGTCCAGGGCGTTCTAATGCCCGCCCAGAAATTGCGCCGCAGTTTGCCTAGATAGTTGCCAAGCAAGATCATCAGGACCGCGAGTGCTACATTCATTATAAAGCTCATATCTATTGACAAACCAAACGAGATCGCCGTTACTACTACCTGGATCACCAAAAAGAACAGCAAGACCCAGACAAGAATCAGATTTACGACATGCAGATTTGCACGCTTGCCCTCTCTGCTCAAATTTAGGTTTGGGCCAAGTGCAATTAAACCACGAAGTAGCCCAAAAATGACAAGGCTCATCACGGGAAATAGAAGAGTATTCAGCCATTTGGGGGCATAACTATCGGCTTGCCCATTGATACCCCAATGCGTCGGCACTACCGCAGGCAAAAAAGGGTACGAGAAGAGAGAGAGCAATATCTGCACACCAATAATCAGGAGAGCAATGATCGTGATGGCACGATACGGCGATGAATGCTCCATCGGACTGTTTTGAGAATCCACAATACCCTCCATAAGAGAGATGAACAACATCAAAAGACCAGAAGATATTATTGTTCGCTATCTTCCACTTTATGCTCTAAGCTATCAGATTCATCCTGATCAAGAACAGGCCCATCCATACCACCAAGCCAACCCACAATCTCAGTCAGCAAATCTTGAAAAACCGTTGTGTTCAGCGAATACATTTGATACTGCCCACGCCGCTCTACACGCACCAGGTCGGCAAGTTTGAGGACCGTCAAGTGATGCGAAAGGGCCGTTCGCCCAACACCAGCCTCTTCTGCCAATTCACCTGCGGTTCGTTCCCCTCCACGCAGGTATTTCAAGATA
>DAICZM010000464.1 GCA_027311145.1 Ktedonobacterales bacterium | reverse complement strand
ACTGGCGTCATATTGATACGTTTGGAGTGCTGTTGGTTGCCCACTCTGCTCATCTGTGGCTCTATCGATCTTTTGTACTTCTTGTTTCTCTTTCGTCATCTGCCTATCACCATCTGTTTTACCTCGACAAATCTGTTGGTATCGATTATACTTATGAGGGGTATATCTCACTCAACTTAGTGTATCCTGTACACTAATATACAATATACAGTATGCCCTTGTCAAGAAATAGAAAACAGAAGGTACATGCTCAGCAGTACTCACTGCCTGTTATGCCACTATATCCCCCCGGATAGAAGCGAGTTCATCGCCTACGATGGCGCAAGCTACCGATAGCCATTGGAGGAGCAACAGCTTAACCCAACCGTATTAGATACAGAAAAACCCGTATGGACACGATTAATCGGTCCATACGGGTTTTTCTGCTTTTAATGCATTCAACTAACGCGTTTCCTAAGGTTGGCACACGCCACGCCGCGCACAGCGATAGGCATTACCAAATGCAAGATGCACTTTGACATACTGCATAGGATAACGTTCATACGTGTAAATTTCTAGTGCAGCCTCATAGTGCGTAACAATCTGTGCAACACTATACGCTGACATACGGTGTTCCTTATGGGCAAACATCGAGCCGAGATGATAGTGCAGTTCTGCCAAAATTTCTGGTGCAAAAGCCTGTTCGGGATGCACATGCTCAATAGCATCGTATAGACGCAGTTTGGCGAGCGTGTACATCCGTTCTGTCGGTCGCAGGGACGCAAATGTCTGTAGATATACTTCCAGATCAAGCAACCACTCCGGCAAAGCAAAGAGCAGCCCTCCGTAGACATTGATATAGGCTTCACGGATCGCCAGTGCCGTGCCACCACGCGCTCGCGCCTCTGCCAGCAAGCTGCGATGCTCATACAAATGGCGTTGCTCACAGGGATCATCATAGTATTGAATGCTCAACAGGGCCAACAATTGCTCAAACTCATCCCCCAACAACTCGAGGTGGGTTTCCAGATAATTACAACGTTCTCGTGCTGTAGGCAAACAAAGCCATGCAAACAGTTCTTTGAAACGCACAGTCTGCAACATAGCTGCTCCTTCATTGCAGGATATAGGACCAAGATAAGACAGTATCCTCCATCACACCCTACCAATAAAGACGGCTATAGCAACCTCTTATCAGACAAAAACACATTCATATCAAAAAGAAAACCACTGCTTCGTCTTGTTATCGTGCGCTGTTCCTGCTATGCTTTCCCTCAGAGAGTTGATTGCGACAATAGACGCACCACCTGTGTGCGTTCATAGAACTACTTCACCATTTTTAAGAGGGCCACAATGCAAGAACTCGACGCAGAGATACGGTTTGGCGTTCGCCGTTTGTGCGAACGCTTTGGTAACGCCTACTGGCGCGCACTAGATGAACAACAGGCCTATCCCGATACATTTGTGCAGGCCATGACCGAGGCTGGTTATCTGGCAACACTGTTGCCTGAAAACTACGGCGGCTCTGGCCTGGGCATCCGCGAAGCATCGATTATTTTGGAGGAAATCAACCGCTCCGGTGGCAACGCAGCCGTGTGCCATGCACAAATGTATATCATGGGAACACTGCTGCGGCACGGTTCCGACGAGCAAAAGCAGCACTACCTACCTGATATCGCCACTGGTAACTTACGCTTACAAGCCTTCGGCATCACCGAACCCGATGCAGGTTCCGATACCAGCAGCATTCGCACAACGGCTCATCGGCAGGGCAACGAATACATCGTAAACGGGCAGAAAATCTGGACATCGCGCGTCCAATACTCCGATCTGATGCTTTTGCTCGCGCGCACGACACCACTCGATCAGGTCAAAAAACGCACAGACGGCCTCTCGCTGCTTCTGCTCGACCTGCGCACCGCTGTTGGCAACGGCCTCACGATCAAACCGATTCGCACGATGATTAACCATCATACCGCTGAAGTTTTTTTTGATAACCTGCCTGTGCCAGCCGCCAACCTGATTGGCGAAGAGGGCAAAGGCTTTCGCTATCTGCTCGATAGCCTCAATGCCGAGCGCATCCTGATCGCTGCCGAATCTGTCGGCGATGGCTACTGGTTTGTGGAACGCACACAGGCTTATGCGCGCCAACGTGTCGTCTTTGGACGCCCCATTGGACAAAATCAAGGTATCCAGTTTCCACTCGCACAAGCATATATCCACCTGCAAGCCGCAGACCTGATGCGCTATCGGGCCGCCGAACTCTTTGATCGCGGCGAGCAGTGTGGAGCAGAAGCGAATATGGCAAAGCTGCTCGCCGCTGATGCCGCATGGGAGGCTGCTAACGTGGCATTGCAAACGCATGGTGGATTTGGCTTCGCCGCCGAGTACGATATTGAACGCAAATTTCGCGAGACGCGCCTCTATCAGGTTGCACCGATTTCAACAAATCTCATTCTCGCCTATATTGCGCAGCATGTACTAGACTTGCCGCGCTCATATTAAGTCGGTATAGGAGGACACACACAATGGCACTCAAACAAGGTTGGACCGGTCGCTGTTTCGAGGATTTTGAAGTGGGCGATATCTACCAACACCCACTCGGTCGCACAATTACCGAAACCGATAATATCTGGTTTACGCTGCTAACCGTCAACCCTAATCCCATTCACTTCGACAGTGTCTATGCTGCACAGACAGAGTTCAAACAGCCACTCGTCGATTCGACCTTTACGCTGGCCCTGGTCACGGGCCTTTCCGTTGCAGACCTCTCGCAAAATGCCATCAATCTCGGCTGGGAAGAGATTCGTCTGCCGGCTCCTGTCTACAATGGTGACACGCTCTATGCCCGCAGCGAGGTACTGAACAAACGCGAATCGCGCTCGCATCCACAACGCGGCATTGTACATGTCAAAACGCTCGGTTTCAACCAGCATGGCACAATCGTGATTGAATGCAAACGCACCATGATGGTCTACAAACGCGCCCACCTACCAGTGCTACCCATACCAGAAATCGAAAAAGGAAAGTAGCCCATGCTCTTTTGCATAGCTTGGCAAACGTGCTATACTGCACATACAAATACAAACAAACGTTCCTATGTTTCACCAGTCAACAGAGAGAGATGAAAGGGCATGACACAAGTAGAGCTTCAGCAGATAGGACCTTATCCCGTGCAGCAGATAGTGCGCACCGGCCCCACCAGCACGTATTATCTGAGTACACCGGACAAGCCATCGCGCAAAAAGCCACTGCTGATTAAGCTCTTTCAACAACCACTGCCATCAGAGGCACAGGCAGCATTCATTGCACGCGCAACCTCACTCAAAAAGCTTTCCCATCGTGCGATTGTGCCTATCAAGGATGTCGGCATTCATGAGGAACATGGCTATCTCGTGATGGAGCATGTGCAAGGTGAACCACTAAGCGTAGCTTATGCAATGCAACCCAACGCGCCTGAGATCGTGAGACAGATCTTTGCCTCAATTGCCGATGCACTCCAATCTGCCCATGTCCGCAACATACTACACAATAACCTGCACCCCGCTGTCATCCTGGCCGGAACACGCGCAGAGTATCTGCTCACCGATTTCTCACTCTCATCACCACAATTGGGGCTACCACTCGATGATGAGACCTCTGCCATCCCCTATATGGCTCCTGAACATCTACGCGGCCAACCTACTACCGCCAGCGATCAATATGCTTTGGCCGCCATGTCCTACGAATGGTTGTGTGGGCGGCGTCCTTATCAGGCAAGCACACGTGACCTGTTATTAGAACAGCAAACCACACCCCTCCCCGCGCTGCGCACATTCAATGCTACGCTTTCAACAGATATTGAACATGTCATCATAAAGGCACTCTCCTACAATGCAGACGAACGTTTCCCACATATGCAAGCCTTCGCAAACGCCTATCTGAGGGCACTTCTACACTTACCTGTCAACAC
>DAICZM010000463.1 GCA_027311145.1 Ktedonobacterales bacterium | reverse complement strand
GTGCTGGTCCATGTGTTGCGCACATCGGTCGTATTCACCTGGATCTGGTTGGTAATCCAGGCCGTGACTGCTGGACTTTTCGAGGAAGTTGGACGCTATCTCGGCTATCGCCTCTTTATGCGGCGGGAACCAAAGACGTGGGCGAAAGCGGTGATGTATGGTATAGGACACGAGGGACTGGAATCGGTGCTGCTCGGCGGTGGAGTACAGATTGCGCTCACGTTGCTCAGTGTTCTTGTGCTCTCTTCCATCAACCTCAATAGTCTGCCAGTTGCGCAGAGACAGGCTACTATCCAGCAGATTGTGTCCATCAATGCGTTACCGCCCTGGTCTCCTTTGCTGGTAGCCTGGGGGCGACTCTGGAGTTTTCCGTTACAGGTGGCACTTTCTGTCATCGTGTTGCAGGTTTTTCGCAGGCAGCAGAGAAGCTGGTTGTTGCTAGCCATCCTGTTCCACATACTGATTGATTTTCTCACCCTTGCCCTTCCACAGGCATTTGGTGAAAGTACCGCTATCCAACTGCTGACCAATGGGATGCTCTGTGTGTTTGGGCTATTTGCAGTGTGGATCATCTGGCGGTTGTATGAGCCGGGAGATCAGGTCCGTGTGACAGAGGAGATGAAAAGCCGCTAAAACCGCCACGAATCTTTCCACTATGGTAGTGGGTCAAGATCAGAACAAGCCTCGCCCATTTCGGGGAACCCCACTATCAAGAAAGACAGTTGTTCGCCCCCCGAAATGGATAATCTCTCACTACGCTTGCCCAATATGGCGGCGCAGGAACTCTACCAGTTTACGTTCCAAATACTCCAGATAGGCGGGATGGCGTGGCATGTGCCGTGCTTCCGGGAACAGCACCAACTCGTAGTCTCGCCCCGCAGCGGTCAGTGCTTCGACCAATCGTGTAGTATGACGGACATGCACATTCTCGTCCACCATCCCATGGATCAGTAGTAGCTTGCTCGCCAGCTTTTCAGCATTCATGTACCATCTGTCGTTCCTTTTTTGCCTAAGGCGAGCATTGCATGTCCCCGTTACGTCTACATCACGTTCAGAAGTGCGGATCACTCACGCTTGCCACAGATTGGTCTGTTATCAAGGTAGCGCATGAATTGAGAACAATTTGAAACTGCTCCGCGTGCTTTAGTGAGAAATTGAGCATACATCGTGATACTTCTAACGCTATTTGAGAGTTGCAGGTGGGAGCTAATCAATATCGGCCTGGAACCATACTCACTACCCAGCACCGCTTGCTCCACCGCCAGCCACTCCACCTCCACCTCCGCTAGCCCCACTTGCACTGCCAGCAGTATGGGTGGCCGCGACCATCGTGACAAATGCGGCCATGTTATCTGTGCGCGCGGTCGCAAGAGAGTGGAACCAGGGTGGAACATCCATGACCCCTTGCTTCTGGAAGTATTTCACCCATCGTTCGACAAAGCCCAAACTGGCGGCATAGATTAGGTAATTGCCAAACATTGCAGTATCTACCAGGGGTTCACGTCTTTGTATGTTCTCTTTCAGAGCCCGTGAGAAGACCTTCCATTGTGCTGCCTCCTGTTGCCCTTGCGCAGTGAGTGGGGCGAACGTGAGCCAGAAGACACACATTATACTGCTTGCCAGCGTCACGCCGAGCGGCAAGAATAGCACAGGCCACATTCCACGAGGTCCGGCGATACTGACTGTAATGATTGTAAGCACAAAGGCCACAATTGCTACAGTCATCGTAATACCCACCAGCCAGTTTCTCATACGCCATTGCGCCGTATCAAACAGGCCTTTTTCGACCATTTCCAGTCTTAATGGTTTGGCAAAGCGGCGATAGCGGTTCATGTATATCTGACCCAGCCGGGCGATGGTGACAGAGGAACGTATGCTTGCTTTTTCCAGTCAGAAAGCCTATACTGGCAAGCAGAAGGAGCGAATGCAGCAGCCACGACGAAAAGGAGGAAGCGATGGCCGATCTCACGGACCCCTCAGAACGCTACCAAGACAGCTACCTTGAGGCCCTGCAAGAATTTCAAGCTGAGGGCAGGTACCAAGAGGTCTCTCTGGAAGAGGTGGCGGCTCACTTTGGCGACTTTGTTCAGCGCCTGCATGAGATCAAGCCTGGACGGGTTCCTCATTCGTATTTCTGGCTGATTGATGGCAACGACTACATTGGGAGACTGATCCTGCGCCATGAAGTGAATGAGCACCTGCTCCAAATGGGAGGACATATCGGCTACGACATTCGCCCGTCGCGCAGGAGGCAGGGCTATGGCAAGCTCATCCTCAAGTACGGCTTGGATCGGGCGAAGATCTTGGGTTTAGAACGAGTCCTCTTGACCTGTGATGAGGACAATCTCGGCTCGCGCAGGATCATCGAGTCCCATGCAGGGATGCTGGAGAATATCATCGAGGTCGAGCAATGGCCTGCAAAGGTGTGTCGCTACTGGATTCACCTGTAAGGGATCTCGATGGGAAAGCTCTGTGCTTGTTCGCAGGGCAGGATTAGCAGGTGGGGATACCTCTTGCTCTGCTTACAAAGAAATGAGAGACATCTGGGTAGGGAAACACTCTATGGGAAGAAAAGATGTAAGAACAGTCCTTTCTATTCTATCACATATTACAGGATCACCAAATGTGAGCCAGATTCTTTCTAATTATCGTTCAGCGCACGCCTTTGTACGCATTCGAGGATGTCTTTCGACACTGCGCAAACAAGGTGTCCCTTTGCTTTCCGCTTTGCAAGCCACCTTGCACGGCCCTCCTCTCCTTCTATCTTTTTAGATACCTGAGTAATTACATAGCGTTGGTTGTACACTTCTATAGAGCCTGTTCGTTACAATAGTAGAGGCACATTATCCTAGGAAAGCAACTACAATCTGGTGTTCAACGGGAGCCTCTCTCAGGCTCCCTACGAGCAAAAGTGCTATCCTGTGTAAGGAAGAGGCTAGCGCATGAACACTCTTGCAATAGAAGCCGATGCCAAGCAGCCTAAACTCAAATTGCGGTATCGGCTCATCAATTTCATTCAGGAACAGGTCTATGGTCTGTTCTTCGGGCATATCGGTAAGTTATCGATGATTGCCCTCTATTTTATTCTGACCCAGTGGCTCCAAGGCCAGCAGGTAGCTACTACGATCTTTGGTCAGCATCTGACTGTCTATCTCTGGAATGTCAAGTACATCTGGGATCACCTGTTGAGCCGAGATGCCGCGCACGGTGGCCTCGCTGAGTGGTTGTCAACCACACAATGGAACAATATACGGCATGTTGTGCGTCCCTATCTGGAAGGTCTGATGGCTTTACTGCTCTACCAGCAAATAGGCATGGATGCTCAGAAGTACGAACAGAAGACGCGGGAATCTCGGCTCGATGCGCTTGACCGTTTGCTGATGCGCGTGCCGCTTATCCCTTTGCGCTATAAGCCGGTGACTACAGCACAGGAAGTGGCCATTCCCTTCATTGTACTCCTGTTGGGGACAGTGATTGCGATTCCGATGTTCCTCTGGGTGTTGCCGTTCTTCCATACCACACTCCATGCGGCATGGCTTGAACCACAGCTCAATGCACATTCCTCACTCGCCGCCAAGTTATATGCGGACGGCTACGACGCATTCATTCTTGGTATCGTCGCCGGTTTCGCCGTCAAGCGCATCACCCGTCCGGTCCTGAATGCCAATATGATGTTTTTTTGCCGTCGTTGGATAGCGCAGGGACGCCATTCCCACTGGTGGATGCCTCCCGGAATGCGTCACACGATAGCGGCACTGGATATGCGCGAGGATTCAGTCGAGCATAATAAGGAGCAACTCGCTCTCAAGGGACGCTGGTTTGGTCCGTTTGTCATCGTCGTGGCGATAAGCATTCTGCTCCTGGCAGTATATGGCTACTACATTATTGCCTACATTGCCTAGCGAGAGGAATTTGCAGACATTGCTCAACGAC
>DAICZM010000462.1 GCA_027311145.1 Ktedonobacterales bacterium | reverse complement strand
GTATTCCAAGCTTCGGTATGCTCCGTGTTAGGAACACGATAATAGGTCACAATATCAGGATGGGCACGGGCAAAGGCATCGCTTACCGCTATTGGTGTCGTCGTGTCGTTCATCCCATGAAACAGGAGGATCGGTATCGACGGCTGCGGTAGACTCAATTGATCCAAAGCATCAAAATTGATTCCACTACGCATCGTGGCAACGATCTCTGCCGTACTGGCAATGAATGTTGGCACTGAGCGTCTCTGCGCCTGATATGCAATCGTTGCACGCACATCAAGCAGTGGCGCATCAAGAACGAGAGCTTGCACATACTTCGCATCAGAAGAGCGATGCACAAACGCTTCGACAATAGCTCCTCCCTTTGACCAACCATAGAGAACCAGATGTTGCGCTCCATGAGCCAACGCATATTGAGAGGCCGCCTCCAAATCTCGCCACTCGGTATCACCTAAATGATCAAAGCCATCAGGACTCGCCAATGCCTCGCGATCATTGCGGTAGCTAATGGCAAGAATCGGCAGACCAAGCTTGGCTAACGGTTGAAAAACACGCGGCGTCTCGTCACGTGTCACACCTTGCCCATGCACCAGAATAGCCCAAGTCGTAAGTTTACCAGGAACAAACCAGGCCGGCATTGCCCCAAGTGCTGTAGAGATTTGCACCGTGTTAATCGTCAGGCCCAGCGTATCTTTGAGCTGACCACCATAGACTCGCCGCGTCCAAAAAGTCAGTGTGCCACGCGCAAGAGGACCCGTTGTTTCCATAAGTTGGCGCGTGACCGTGTTAGTATCAGAGGAGATAATCGGGCCTACGACCGTTTCTCCACCTTGCCAATCAATCTCAAACACACCTGGGGTCTGCGTATCAACAGTACGCTGAAGCGTCACTGTATTCGCACTGACATCTGTCACACGAATAGAATAGCTGGGGAGATACTGAATAACCTGGAGAACGACACTGGAAAAGTAGTAGCTTATACCCCCAAGTACAGCTCCTCCAAGCAGAACAATAGCGAGCAAAACAACCACTATCACCCTCACGAGAGAACGCTTCCTACGTTTCTGCACGGGCTGTTTAGTACCTGAAGTACTGTCTAACGATGTACCCATATGCTCCTCCTGATACAACACGTTTGTTATCTTTTAGCATATTGCTTGTTTCCTTACAAGCCATTCCTACTTGATAGCCCAACACACTCACACCTATGATACAACTATCTATGGTTAGCCATTTATACCTTTACGGCTTTGCACACCCTTACCCATTGATAACGTGCTACACTCATATATATGCTACAATCATCAAGTATCAATATCATCACCATGCCAAGAAGATGCATCACAAGAGCAACACAATTTTATCACCTTACCTAGCCCATAGCAACCATCCTACATCCTGTTTCAATGCATACGAATAGAACACCTTTCACATATTCTTCGGGTGGTAGAACAATCTCCTGTACAGAAATCAGCAATCACAACAACGTTGTCCCAGCTGTAAGAGGAAGAGACCTGTAACTTTCTATGCTACATTTCTTAGGTCAAACCGGGGAAAAAATCTTTTTTGATCTGATCACTTTTAACAGCCATATCTTTCAGCATGTTTTCGTAAGCGCGTACCATCTCAGGTGGCCCAGAGATGTAATAGGTGCGTTCAGGGTAATCTGGAACAACCTGCAACATCATTGCTTCATTGATACGACCAACAAAACCAAACCAATTACGTGGAACAGCCGCTGTATCAGTCAATGTATAATAGGTTTTTACGCCAAGGTAGCTTTGGGCCGCACTCAACACATCCTTGTAGACGATCTCATCAACCGTTTTGTTGATGTACAAAAGGATGATATCGCGCCGCTGTTGCATATCAAGCAGGTATTTTAACATGCTTCTAAATGGCGTAATCCCAATACCACCAGCAATAAAAACAAGTTTTTGTCGTGGATTGGCGGGTAGCGTGAAATCTCCGGCAATTTGCGCGGCAAGAATAGGTGTCCTGCCATCCATGCGATACATGGCCTTCTTAAAGCTGCTCCCCATCTCAGAAAACCGTATACCCAGATGAACAGCATTTTCTGTTGGCGATGACGCCAGTGTAAAATATCTGCGGTTCCCCCTACTATCGGGGTGAGCATGTGGCAGTGTAAATTCCATATATTGCCCTGGCAAAAACGCCAGTTTTTGTGAAGATTTAAAAATGAAATCAACGACGCCTGGGGCCATCCTGATTTTTCTGCTCAGTTTGAGAAAAACTTTTTGCTTTGGACTGACCAGATAGGTGAAAACATTGCCGATGACTAGGGCCAATTCCGGTGTAAAGTAGAGTGTACCCAGATGGATTTGAGGAATGAACAAAATACCCGTGAGAATGCCATACAGTCTCCGCAACAATTTTGTCGGGGGGGCCGTAAGTGGCTCCGTTAGCATTATAAATGCAAAAAAGAATAATGGCGACTGCACAAACATTTGCTGCAATGCCTGCAAGATATTCTCTTTTTGTATCAATGTAGCAATACACACCCCCACCAGCGTAGCCCCACCAAAGCTCCATACCATATCTTCCTGACGCAATTTTCGGGCAATCATGAACCCCCCCAGAAATACCGTATGCACAATCTGCTCACCCAACACTCAAAATGATGTTCTTGCTTGATGATGTTCTTGCTTGAGCCAATTTTCTGCTATACTGGTTATACACGGATAGCAAAATTCTTATCGATACGTCACAACACACCTTTAGCAGTCATGTATCTATGCCATTGCAGTCAAATTTGTCGATGGTATAGAAAATAAGTTTCAGAGGAGCAACGCAAGCCATGAGTGACCTTGAGCGAATTGAGCATAATCGTCGCATTGTTGAAGAGTTTCGTGCCAACAAAGGCCAGGTGCAAGGCTGGAAACCTCTCATCCTTCTCACCACCAAAGGAGCCAAGTCAGGTCAAACGCGCGTCTACCCATTAATGGCTGTTCCCGATGGAGATAACTACATTGCAGTCGCTTCCAAGGGGGGCGCGCCAGAAAACCCCTTATGGTACTATAACCTGCTGGCTCATCCTGATGTCACTGTTGAGTTTGAGGATAAAACGTTTGCAGCGACCGCCCGCTTACTCGCTGATGATGAACGAGAACAAGCCTTTGCCAAAGCGGTTGTTGTGTTTCCCCCCTACGGGGAATACCAAAAGAAAACAGCCCGCGAAATCCCCGTTTTTCTGCTCGAACAGCATACACATCTATAATACTAGAGCAGAGAACGCTATGACCCAACACAACGAGTAGTGATGCTACAATGCACTACCACAGACAACCATCTAGCGAGATCAGCATCAGCGCAAAAATTCGCCTATCGGCCAAAAACACTGGTTACCATACTCATCAGCACTATGGTAACCAGTGTTGTTTTGGCTACTGCGCTTTCCCTCTACTTCCATTGCCTATACGGCGTAATCGTCCCCAGATCACCACATTCTTGAGCAACCTTTGAGCAATTCACTCTTTTTTCGGAACGCACATTGATATACCTGCGGCTACACTTTCTTTGGGACACAAAACATCTATTCATTGCTATCACGATGAGTACTTGTCGTGATGTAGAGAAAAGGAGACATGCGAAAAATGGGTGCAAGAATCTTATTGGTAGACATGCCATCACATTCACCTAATGAGATTGCTGAGGAGGAACTTTATGCTTGATCTACTTGTCGTTATCGTCACTACTGCATCATTTGCAGCCTTGATTGCTTTTGCCTATGGCTGTGATCGTTTGTAACACACCGTGCTAAAAAAGGAACACCCAATGAACACTCCACTTGAATATCTCCTTGTCGGCATTGTTACGCTTGCGGTTACTGTATATCTGGTAATCGCACTCCTTGCCCCTGAAAAATTCTAACGTCGTTTACCGTTTGTGAGGAAAAATGCTATGCCTGTCACATCT
>DAICZM010000461.1 GCA_027311145.1 Ktedonobacterales bacterium | reverse complement strand
TTGTCCTGGTGTACCCAATAAACCGCGTTGAGCGGCCAGGGAGACAGCCTCGGTGCGGTTGGTTGCTCCAAATTTGCCCATAATCGAGCTGACATGGAATTTCGCAGTACGCTCGCTAATCACCAGGCGTGCGGCAATCTCTTTGTTGGGCAGTCCTTGTGTCAACAGTCGTAACACTTCGAGTTCGCGCTCTGTTAGCAATTCGCTCTGTGGCATTGACGGTGTGGATGGTGCAACAGAAGAGGTCTGTGTAGATGGTGGTATCCCCATCTGTCCAACATAACGCTGGAGTTTTGAGGCTACGACAGGCTTTAGGAGCGAGCCTCCTTGCATGATGACGCGCAATGCCTTGAAGATCTCTTCGCGAGGTGCGCCTTTGAGCAGATAGCCATCGGCTCCTAGCTGAATGGCGTGAATAATGCGTTCATCGTTATCGAAGGCGGTAAAAACAATAATGCGCGGTATATGTGTGTGCGTATGATGTTGGCGTAGACGGCGAATGGTTTCAACGCCATCCATGAGCGGCATCTCGATATCTAATAACAAGATGTCAGGTTGGGCAAGTACGCATTGTTGTAACACTTCTTCTCCGCTGGCGCATTCAGCAATGACGGCGAAGTCGTCTTGCGTTTCTAGGACAGCTCGCAACCCTTCACGTACAATGGGGTGGTCGTCGGCAAGCAAAATACGAATCACTTTCCTCTACCTTTCCTGATTAACATGGAATGATTACTGCGATGGATGTCCCTGTGCCGGGTGTGCTTTCAATGCTGAGTGTTCCACCCAAGAGGCGTACCCGTTCACTCATGCCCGCCAGGCCAAAGTGGGCGCGTTGATCTGTCTGCGCGACCTGCTCAGTGTCAAAGCCAATCCCATTATCTTGCACGAGCAGATGAATCGTTTGCGCATCCGCATAGAGGAGCAGATTGATCTGAGTGGATTGCGCATGTTTTTGTGCGTTGGTCAAGGCTTCTTGCGCGATGCGATAAAGGCCTGTCTCGATACGTGTTGGAAGTGATGGAAAGCGTTCAGTGGGCAGACAGGTATAGTGGATGTGTGGTGTTAGTGTATCGGTTGGGTGGTTGCTGGTAATGAGTGCTGCCAGTGCTTCTGGTAATGTGTGGTTAAGTAGCGGGGTGGCGCGCAAGTCCATCACGGAGCGACGTGCCTCTTCTAAACTATGGCGTGCCAGGGTCAGGGCGCGCTGGATGGCGTCGCGAGCGCGGGCTGGGCGTGACTCGGCCAGGGCATCGGCGGTCTCCAGTTGGAGCGTGATAGCGGTGAGTCCTTGCGCCAGCGTATCGTGAATTTCACGTGCCAGACGATTGCGCTCCTCAATGGTAGCCAGACGAGCCGCCGCCTGCATGCGTTCTGTTGAAAGGTGAGCGCGCTGTACAGACAGGCCGATCTGGTCACTGATGATATGCAGGAGTTGCAATTCTGGGGCCGCTAGCTCGCGCCAATCTTCGCTGGCGACATTCAAGACGCCGAGAGGGATGTTGCCGGCATAAATCGGCACACTCGCGTGGAAGCGCAGGCCATGAGAACTGGGGTCACTATCGCGCTCCGCATTTTTGAGGCGGCTACAGCGTAGCACATCGATGTTGGCTGCTCCCTCAAGTGCGCCATCCAGGAAGGTGTCAAGACAGAGGCAGTAGCCCGTCATGCGTTCGGGATGTTCGGAGAGATAGGGTGGTAATGCTTGTGCGGCAGCCAGTAAAGGCAAGCCTTCTTCGTCAAGCAACCAGACCCACCCTGTTTGTAGCCCAAGCAGGTCGGTCACACGCGCTAAAACCTCTTGCAATGCGGTGTGTACATCAACGGTGTGATTGAGGTAGGCCGCAATTGTGTGCAAAACAGCCAGATCATGGTTGCGCTTCAGTAGGGATGTTGTCTCTTGCTGCACTGGTTGTTGTTCTGATGAGTGTTGCATACCGATACTATATCATAACGCGAAAGAGCGTGGCCCCCACAAGGAGCGTCACTTTTGTGCATCCAAGTAACCATCCTTGTGGAGGTCACGCTCTTTCGCGGGAGCATCGTAGTGTTTTTAATGTGCGTTCGCCCCAAGTTGATGTTCAACGCGGTTGAGAGTGCGCACCACTTGTGTGACACTAGCAGTATCACATGCTTCGACAAAAGCCTCAAAGAGTCGGCCCCATTGCGGATCATCCTTGTACAATTCCTCCGGGTGGCATTGCACGCCGATCATAAATTGATGTTTGGAAACCTCTAACATTTCTATACCGCCATCTGGTGCATAGCCAGTGATACGCACGCCGCGCCCGGCTGTTTTTACAGCCTGGTGGTGCAGGCTATTGGCGGCAATGCTATACGTCCCCAAGATTTCTGCGAGACGGCTGCCTTTTTCAATACGAACTTCATGGACGATAGTGTTGCGTGGCTTATCCCAGTTGGAATGGCGCACTGTGCTGGGGTTTTGCGTTGCCAGGTCTTGATAGAGGCTGCCACCCAGCGCGACATTGAGCAATTGATGGCCGCGACAGATACCCAACGTGGGAACGTCTTCGCGCTCTGCCCAGCGTGCCAATGCCAACTCCAACTCATCGAGCTGAGGATCAACCTCGCCCAACTGTGGATGCGGTGTTTCCCCATAGTAGTGTGGTTGAATGTCCATCCCACCAGATAGCAGTAATCCATCCAGACGTGGCAACAATGAACCTAATGCGCTCAGATCACCCAGAAGGGGAATCAATACGGGCACACCGCCAGCATCTTCGACCGCATGCACATAGGAACGGTTATTGCCATAAATGGGACGCGCCGTGTCTGCGCGTAATCCTGCATGGCAGGGTATTCCGATTAATGGACGCATTACAGTACTCCTTTAGCTCTCATTGATAATTCCGTAACCTGTCTGTGAACAAAATCAACAAAAAAAGAAAGACGGAACGCTTTGGCTATTTGCGTTCCGTCTGTTTATAAAAACGACTTATCCAACGAAACGCATTCGTCTAAGCGAAACCGCAAGTAGCCCCAGCTGATACTGGAGCTGCATAATCACGAGGGTTATTGCGTCGCTTACACTACGGATACGTTGTTGGTTCATCTGTTCTCCGAATGTTATAAATGTTGTTACTCTTGATGTTATACATGTAACATATGAACATTGTCAAGGACTACAGGACTTTCTGTAGCCTTTATGAACATATTGCAATCATCTGTCTTCACTAGGAGCAACAATGGTCCTGGCAGATTTATTCCCATTGTCCGCTGCTATTTCCCATTACTGCTAGTATACGCCGGATCACCAAAGAAGGTGTTCCACCAATTTTGCCAAAATCCGTGCTGTACCGGCGATGTTGTGTGTTGTGCTACGGCTTGTGTCGGTTGTTGGGCCGGGTTTACAATGACGATAGGATGCTCACCCGGGCGCACATAGCCTAATTGTTGACGTGCCTCGTTCTCGATTACTGCCGGGTCGCTATAATAACCTGCCATCTGCGCCAGGGCATCATGGTGGGCTTGTACACTTTGGAGTTGCTGCTGTGCCTGTTGCACCTGGCGTGCCAGTTGGCTATTTGACCATGCCTGCGCTAGCGAGCCTAGTAGAAAGGCCACACAGATCAGGGCAGTTACCCAGATCACTGTTTGTGTAAACAACGTATTACGCCGCGCACGTACACTGCCTGCCGTTTCTTGCATGCCAATCGCGGATGTCACATTAGCTGTGTTTGCCCCTGTTGCTGTTTTGGGATGACTCTGGCTTGGAACTTGCACCTCATGCTCCTTGTAAAATACAAACGTATGGTTCATTGTATTTTACAACAAAAATGCTGCGTTTGCGCAAACAATTTCCGCGGGCGTTCGCAATGGATTATAAATCCGCGCAAGAGGTCGATGAGGTATAGTGGGGAACACGCCACACCATGCAACTAGCGCATATGGAGTGCGAGTAGGGCCATGAGGTCGAAGC
>DAICZM010000460.1 GCA_027311145.1 Ktedonobacterales bacterium | reverse complement strand
ACGCAATAGCGTATCGCGATAAAAGAGAAACGCCACAAGCAGTGACGCCAGCATTCTACCAACCCCAGAGTGGCATGTGCTTGGGACGTTATCGCTTACAAAAAGCATTAAAACAAGGGGGTATGGCGCATGTCTATCAAGCATATGATGAATATAGTGGGCGAGTGGTGGCAATAAAAATTGTACATGAGCAAAATGAGTATAGTGCCCTTTTTAGACAGGAAATCCAGATTATGCGTGCCTTGCGACATCCGCATATTTTGCCGCTACTAGATGCGGGACAGTGGCGTGGCTATGAGTATCTGGTGATGCCTTATATCGCGGGTGGCACGCTCCAAGATCGTCTTGAGCAGGGTAGACTGACTCTCGAAGAGGTCGGTTTTGTGCTGGAGCGGGTCTGTGACGCTGTGCAGTATATGCATGAAGCAGGTATTGTGCATTGTGATATTAAACCTGCGAATGTATTGATTGATGAACAGAGCCACATTTATCTGGCAGATTTTGGGATCGCCGTCATCGCAGGTGAGTCGCCATTGTGGCACGGGCGCGTGATGGGCACGCCAGTCTCTATAGCCCCTGAGACACTATATGGGACAGTGAGCCGACAGAGCGATATCTATGCGCTGGGCATATTGCTATTTGAGATGGTAAGCGGTCATGTTCCCTTCGATGGTACGAATATTTATGAGATCTGCTCGCGTCATCTTTACGAGCAACCGATGAAACCATCGCTTTTCAATTCCCAGTTGCCACATGCAGTTGACCGTGTGGTGTTGCGCATGCTCGCAAAAGAGCCAGAGGAGCGTTTTGCAACGCCTCTGGCGGTTGTTGATGCCTATGCAGATGCTTGTGTCTCACTGAGCCTGTTTGAGCGTACACGCCACCTCTGTTTGGCGTTGGTCGATGAGCTGAAGAGCTACTATCAGGCTACGCGATTTGCAGGACGGCACGTCCGTGAATGTGGCCCTGTGCCAGTTGTGTGAGTACGTTTTGTATATCTGTGAGCGGATAGATGTCCGTGATGGCTTTGACTTTGCCCTCAGAGGCAAACTGCAAGGCATCTTGCAAATCTTTGCGTGCGCCAACAATCGAGCCACGCAGCGTAAAATGGTGTAGCACGACATCAAAAATGGGCACGGAAAACCCTCCGGGCGGCAGTCCTAACAGCACGCAAGTTCCGCCATTACGCAGCATGCCGATCTCTTTTTCAAAGGCATCGGCGGTTGTGGCAGTAATAATGATGGCGTGCGCACCACTAATCAGGTGTTGAATGCGCGCCACCGGATTTTGATAGCGCGTGTTGATGGTAACCTCAGCTCCCAACTCGTGTGCAAGCGAAAGTTTTTCATCGTTAATATCCAGCGCGGCAACGTGTATGCCCATTGCGCGGGCGTATTGGATTGCCATGTGTCCCAGGCCACCAACCCCGACGATGACCACCCATTGTCCTGCTTGAACTTCTGCCTCTTTAAGGGCGGTATAACTGGTAACACCGGCACAGAGTAGCGGAGCAGCCTCAAAGTAGTCAAGGTTGTTGGGTAGACGTACAACATAAGCCGCTTGGGCCAGGGCATATTCTGCATGTGTACCGTGAACAGAAAAGCCTGTGTTTTGCTGGTGAGGACAGAGATTTTCGCGCCCTGTCAAGCAGTAGTCACACAGCCCACAACTACTCGAGAGCCAGGGAATGCCAACCCGCTCACCTTGTTTGAGCGTGGTCACGCCGGGGCCAAGTGCAGTGATATAGCCTGCACCTTCGTGCCCAAGAATAAGGGGTAGCGAGGGCTTGCCAGGCCAGTCACCATGCATAATATGCAGATCAGTGTAACAGATGCCACTGGCAATAATACGCACTACTACTTGGCCGGGGCCTGGCTCGGGAATGGGCATCTCTTCTAGTGTGAGCGTGGGTGCTTCCCCAGACGCATGTAATACGGCGGCTCTCATCATCTGTGCCATCGTGTTATCCTTTCTGCTTGCGCAATAGGTATTAGAAGAGGCCAACCCAAGGTGGTGCGTCCTGTCTGCTTTCGCGAGGCTCTGTGTGTTGTGTTGTCTCTTCATCTATGACGGGATGTTTCCTTGTGGCCCGTGCTGGTCGCACAATCAGTAGTGGTAACCTAGTCGCGCTTAGCACGCGTTCCGTGATACTTCCAAGCATCCAGCGTTGCGGTCCGCTGCGCCCGTGTGTTGCCATCGCGATAACATCGCTAGTTGGTAGGTTCTCTGTTTCCTCACCCGTTTCTGCGACATTGATCAAGGTATCGGCAACATCGCTGGAGACGATAACAGAGGACGTGATGCTCAAGTGAAGTTTTGCCAGGTCACCCTGTGTAATGCGTTGTGTGATGTTTTGCAAGTAGGCTTTAGCCCCGACAACCATCTTCTCACGCTCAGCGGTAATTAGGTCTTTGAAACCATCGTAGGCACTATCGGGAGCGATAGCCAAGACACGGGTAAGATGTAATTCGCCCTGTGCGGGAGCGGAGAGAGCTGCGCTGAGGAATGCGGCAGGTTCTAGGGTCGCCTCGGCTAACTCTGAACCGTCCAATGCCACCATGATACGTACTGGGCGCATACCAGCGGGATGGAGATTGCTCAGTGTGCCAGTCCCTTGACGTAGAATAATGACTGGGATTGGGCTATGGCGTGCAACTTTCTGTGAGATGCTGCCCATCATCCAGCGTTTCATGCCGGTATCGCCATGGCTGCACATGATAACCAGATCAACATGCTGCCCTTCTGCTACCGGGAAAATGGAGTGAGCAGGTTCGCCTGGAATCACTTCACTGCTAGTGGTAATCCCTTTCAATGTCTCGGAGGCAATCAGACCTGCGAGATAGGTTTTTGCTTTATCAATGTCTGCATCTAGTGCGGCCTGCATCATCCCTGGCGACTCCATAGAGTACCATGCGAAATCAATGGGGGCAGTGACGACGCGCAACAACACCAGAGATGCTCCGGTCGAACGTGCAATCTTTGCTGCAACCGGAATAGCCTGTTCTGCTCGGTCAGAACCATCAAGTGGCACGAGAATCTTTTGGAACATCGTTGTATTCCTTTCTCTAGTGTTTCAATGTTTCCTCTTTAGAGCATAGGCTTCAGGCATCACACCATTATCACGCTTGTTATGCGCAGTATCACGAACCTGTCACACGCTTTATTGCTTGTCTGGATGATGGCTATAGCGTGACTGTGACCATGCTGTGATGACCATCTGTCGTGTTGTGATATGTTTGTGATAGTCAGCCTTTATGTTCCCACTAGTGTCTGTCTGAATAAGAAACCCGAGAGAAGAGAACTATGGAACAAACGACCTATGACATACTTGTTTTTGCCGCGCATCCTGACGATGCAGAGGTGCAGATGGGGGGGACAATCGCCAAATTGAGCGATCAGGGAGAGCGCGTGCTGATTGTCGATTTTTGTAATGGTGAGCCTACCGATTTCGCAGAAGCTGGAGTGCGTACCCAGCAGGCCATGCGTGCGGCGCAGATTTTGGGGGCAGAGCGATTGTTGCTCGATGAGCAAGATCGTCTGATTCAGGATACCATTGCGCTCCGTCTCAAACTGGCGCGTTTGATCCGTCTATATAAGCCACGCATCGTTTTTGGCACGGCAGAAGCAACTGTTCATCCCGATCATGTTGCCGTACAACCAGTGGTAACAGCGGCGGTTTTCTATGCGCGTCTACAAAACTGGGGGCAGGTCCCTGGTGGCGCATTATTGGCGGATACGATGCCCTGGGTTGTGGAACGGCTCTTCTTTCCGCATTGCAAGATGGAGCCGATGTGGGGCAAGGATATTGATTTTGCCGTTGATGTCAGTGTGACCTATGAGCGCAAGCGGCGTGCCCTGGCGGAATATCAGTCGATTTTCCATGTCGAGACGGGCGACCAATTGCTAGACCTCTATGAAGCGGAAGACCAGCATATGGG
>DAICZM010000045.1 GCA_027311145.1 Ktedonobacterales bacterium | reverse complement strand
ATAAATTATTGTCAAATTAATAGGCTTATCTAGGAAAAAAAGTCCAAAAACGTTGCGCTTACAAGCCAAAAATGGTATTCTATTATGGAATAGTACAAATTTACTATTTTAGGGAGTATGAAATGGCCCACATACAGTATCAAAGAGGCGATATTTTTGAAGCTAAAACACAAGTTATTGTTAATACCGTGAATTGTCAGGGGATTATGGGTAAGGGCTTAGCTTTAGCATTTAAACAGCGTTATCCAGAGATGTTTCCTGTCTATCAGCAAGAGTGTAAAACAGGCAAATTGCGCATTGGACGCCCCACGCTCTATAAAGCGAGCCATCCCTGGATACTGAATTTTCCCACGAAAGATACCTGGCGCGCCAACTCAAAATTGGAATACCTTGAAAAGGGGCTGCAATATTTCATCGAAAACTATAAGAAAGTGGGCATCACTAGCATTTCATTCCCTAAACTGGGCGCACAAAATGGTAAGCTCTCGTGGGATGATGTCGGTCCATTAATGGCAAAATATCTCAGCCAACTTGATATTGAAATCTATATTTATATTGCTGAAGGCGACCAAGAATATCAATATAATGAACCACATGAAGCAATAGAAGACACTATTGAGACTAAATTGTGGGCGGCCTTTAATGAAATCGCGCTCTCTATTGAACGCTTACAAACAGAAATATCTCTTAGTTTAAGAGAAGCAAAAAGGGTTTTTGCCAAACGTCAAGAGGGTGAATTTACAACATTAGCCGAAGTAGAAAATATAGAAAAGCTAGCCAAGATTTCTAAAGAGAAAATACAGGCGTATTTTAGTCCAGAGTTACCGTTGGATATCGCACGACGCACTTCGGAGAAACCACAGAATAAGAAGACTAATAAATCGCCTAGATCTAAAAAGAAGACTATCTCATCAGTAGCAGTATTGGCGCAACAAAGCATTGCTCTTTTCTAAAATTGCTATTAAGCGGCGAACAGTATCCACAGGCAAAGGGCGATAGCCATCGAGCCGCGATTTTTTGCGTCCAAGACGTGGATCAAAACGCGGTTTTTTGGGTTCTTTTGTAGCAGGCATACAGAGTTCTTTCATAACAACCACGATTTCATGATTATAGACCAAATCGTGGTCATACGACAAGCGTCAGTGGGTGCGCCTCGGCACGGTTGCCCACAAGGTTTCAAGTAGCTCTCAGTACATACTCGCTACCAATAGCCTCATATGTACTGAGAGCTGACGGATAGAGTGCTTGCTCACACAGGCTGTTCTCATGTATAATGGGGCAAGCAACGAGAGCGTAACCCGCCGCATCTACAGACGTACATGTTTGTAGGAAACCTGACACGTTTTCTTTCAAAATCGCTATGGAAAATATCTATGTAGGAGAACAAGTACCCGTGGTTCACTGTCTGAATCCCCGTACCAGCCACGAGAATCCGAACAAGGTGACACAATGTCAGCGGTGCGATTTCTTGACGCAGGGGGCGCGCATCGGCAGTTACGAGGTTCTTTCCTTTATTGGTGCGGGCAGTTTTGGCTATGTCTATAAAGTGCGCGAGGATAAGCCGCTAAGCCGCATGCTAGCATTGAAAGTTTTGCGTCTCGATCAGTTTAATGAAAATGCCATGACGAGTTTCTTTCAAGAGGCACGGCGCATTGCCACAATGCATCACCCTAATATTATGCCTATTTACAACTTTGGGCAACTGGAAAATGGGCAACCGTACTTTGTCATGGAATACGCTCCACAGACAATCTCCGAACTATTCCACACCTCAGAGGGTACCAGACGTCTGGCCTTTGCAGAAGAACTACTGCCCTACATAGAACAGACTGCCGACGCGCTACGCTATGTGCATGACAATGGCCTTATTCATCAGGATATCAAGCCCGGCAACCTGCTGATAGGACGCAATGGGCATATCCTGCTCTCTGATTTTGGCACAACACTCTATCTCGGCATGCAGACACACGCCTCGCTCGGCGAAGTAACGGGAACTGCCGCCTATATGCCCCTGGAGCAATGGCAGGGCAACCCACGCCGCGACTCCGATCAGTATGCTCTGGCGGTTTGTGCCTATGAACTGCTCGCGGGCCGCCCGCCTTTTCTCTACAAACGCATTGAAGAGATGCGGAACGCGCAGATGAACGAGCAACCACCATCACCGCTACAGTGGAACGCGCGTATTCCCGCTGAGGTTGCCGCTGTCTTGATGCGCGCACTTTCAAAAGACTATCATCGCCGCTATCGCAGCATCAGCGAATTTGCCGAGAGTTATGCGAACGCGGTTCGCATCGCGCAGCAACGCTACGTCTGTCAAAACTGCGGCCAACAGAACCGCACGGGTGCACAACGCTGTACAATGTGTGGCACAGAACAAGATAATCGTACCTGTCCAAAATGTGACGCGCCCTTACGCTTTGGGCAACGCTGCTGTACCGTTTGCGGGCATCTGACCATTCCCCCTCTCATGTTGCCAAATAGTCTGTTAATAGGCGTGAGCGTGCGCCAAGGTCGCTATACGATCAAACACATTTTGAAACACTCTGACGAAAAGCGCGTGATGGTCGCAGTCGCTTACGATACACAGGCCAATAACCAGCAGGTTATTCTCAAGCGTTGGGAATATACCGACGGCCCACTGGCTCAACATGCTAGAGAGGTCGCCCATTACGAACGTGTCACCGAACCGCTGGCGAGGCTCAAACATCCACTGGTTCCAGCTGTGCTTGATCGCTTCTCGGAAGGCAAACATTACTATATGGTGGAGAGCTATGTGATGGGTGAGAGCATCGCTGAACGCTTGCAACGCCAACTGCGCCCACTACAGGAGCGCGATGTGGTTGGCTATATGAATAGCGTCCTCAACATTTTGATTGGGCTAGAACAACGTCAGCCACTGCTACGCCATTATGATATCTCGCCAGACAACATTATCATTGAAGATCAGCGCAAGCGCATCGTGCTGACCGGTTTCCCCATTCCGTTGCCATCTGGCGACGCTGTTAAAAACAGAAGACGCACGACACGCAAACTGATGCTATCACCCTACATGCCCATTCAGGATAAACCCTACGATCAACGTACCTGCATCTATGCCCTTGCCGCCACTATGCATCATGCCTTGACGAATGTCGCACCACCTCATTTTCCCACCTATCCGTCGATACGTATACTTAACCCCGCTATCTCAACTACGCTGGAAAACGTCTTCATGCACGCATTGACAGAGGATGCCGCTTCACGTTATCAGAGCTACGATGAGATGAAACAAGCGTTAAAAGCTCTGTTCTAGTAGCTAAGAAACAAGGCAGGGCGACCGCAAGGGTCGTCCTGCCTTGTTTCTTGTGGTCGTTACTCTCCACGCTGCTCGATAGGAGTATATTCCGTGACTTTTGGTCCGGTATATTCGGCACGGGGACGAATAAGGCGGTTATTGCTATACTGTTCCAGAATATGGGCGGTCCAACCAGCCACACGGCTACTGGCAAAAATGGGCGTATCCAGCTCAATTGGAATACCCATCATGTAGTAGACGGAAGCCGAATAGAAGTCTACATTGACATAGAGGCCCTTGAGTTCTTTGACCGCCGCCTCTACCTCACGTGATGTCTCGTACCAGCGCATGTCATTCGCGCGTTTGCCCAGTTCTTCAGACATGGCGCGCAAATGGGTGGCACGTGGGTCTTCCGTGCGATAGACGCGATGCCCAAAGCCCATAATACGCTCTTTGTTCTTGATAGCATCCACAATATAAGCATGGGCCTGCGCTGGTTCACTGATACGCATCAACATACGCATGACCTGCTCGTTTGCGCCACCATGCAGAGGGCCGGATAACGCACCAATAGCAGACGTGACAGAGGCGTACATATCAGCGAGTGTGGCAGCAGTGACACGGCCAGCAAAGGTTGAGGCATTGAGTTCGTGGTCAGCATGCATGACAAAAGCCTTATCCAACATATTTGCCAGGACGGGATCGGGCATTTCGCCCTTCAGCATATAGAGAAAATTGGTCGCGTGATTGCCGTCAGTTAGAGGCGCAACTGGCTCGCGACCATTGCGAATATGCTCCCAGGCGATAATGATTGTTGGGAAGACAGCAACCAGGCGCAAGGCTCGTTGACGGCTAGCAGCCAGCGATTTATCTTGCGGATCGGAATCAAACATAGAAAGAGCGGAGACAATGGTACGCAACACTTCCATCGGCGTTGCTGATGTTGGGAGCAGATGCATCATCTCTAATAGACGAGGTGGCAGAGCGCGATTTGCAATGAGTTGTTGCGTGAAGTTCGCCAGTTGCGTTCGTGTCGGCAAAGCAGCATACCAGAGCAGATACGCGGTTTCCTCAAACGAAGAATTGCGAGCCAGGTCGTGGATATCGACGCCAAAGTAGGTCAGTTTGCCCAATCTGCCATCCATATCACAGATATGTGAATGGAGCGCAACGACATCTTCAAGACCATCAGTGGTATTGGACATAGCAAAATCCTCCCAAAGGAGATGAGAGCTTCGTCACACGTGGAGTACAGATGTTATCCCAAACAGCGGGCAGTTTCCGCTTCCACAGCGAAGCAGGGATAGGAAGCCAGCGGTTTCCTTTTAACCGACACAACACAATAATATAGTTGTGTCAAATAATTATAGGCCCGCCAATCAAGTAAAATCAACCTCTTACGAATTTTGGCCAAGCAAATATTGCAGTGATCCATCCAATTGTATGCCAATCAGCAAAGGCTGTGAGTGTTGCCCACTATAAAGCAGTAGTACAAGTGGAGAATGACAATAGTCGGCATTGGCAAAATATGCTACACTAGGCCAAATAATAAAAGGGGGGCACGCGATGAGGGAGTCAGCGCGCAATGATGAGGAACAGCTCATCATGCGCAGCCAGCACGGAGATATGCAGGCATTCAATCTGCTCGTACAACACTATCAGCAGACGTTGTATAGTGTCGTTTTCCGCATGCTGGGCAACCCTGAAGTCGCCGCTGACGTCACACAGGATGCTTTTATCGCGGCCTTACGTGGCATCCAGAGCTATCGTGGTGGCTCTTCTTTCCGCGCATGGCTTTTGCGCATCGGCACGAATCAGGCCTGCGATTACTGGCGGCGCACGCAGAGACGGAGTGCGGAGTCGCTTGATGCCATCGTAGAGGAAGATGATGCCCATGCTCCAGATTTGTTGAGCTTCTTAGCAAGCACTGATCGTGCAAGCAATCCAGAAGAGGTTTTGCTGACGCGAGAGCTTCAACAGGCTATTCAGCAAGGTCTTCAGCAACTTCCGCTCGAGCAGCGTGTTGCGGTTGTCCTATGCGACATTCAAGGACTCTCCTATGAGGAAATCGCGGCCACCACGCAAACAACGATGGGAACGATTCGCTCGCGCATTGCTCGCGGACGCGCCCGCTTGCGTAAGTATCTGAGCCAGCATGCGGAACTTTTACCCAATCGTTATCGTCATAGTAAAGAAGATTTGTAACACGCTACACGTATGGAGTACACGGTTGACAACACAGCACCAGGATTGGCATCTCACAACAGAACAATTTTCAGCATATCTCGACGCACAGCTAGCCTCTGACGAACAGGCACGTTGTGAAGCCCACCTGCGCACCTGCACGCGCTGCCAACAGGAACTCGCCTCACTCCGCGCAACGACAATGCTACTACAAGCCATGCCCACGCCGCCGCTCCCGCGCTCGTTTGTCTTTTCATCAGCACAATTTGCCGCAGCGCAGCAGGAAGATGCCAATGGAGACGAGCAAGCGCGCACGCCACTTCCGCTACAGCGGCGCCGCTCTTCAACATTCTTTACGGCTTTGCGGGCTGTCAGTGGCCTCGCCGCTGCCGTGGGAGTCTTCTTTTTACTCTCCAGCTTGCTTAACCCAATGGGGGGTGTAAGCAATATGGCGACGAGTAGCGGAGGCACATCGTCAGCACTACATCCATATGCTGATGCCAGCGTGTCCGCCTCGGCAAACAATCAAACCGCAACGTCCAAAACACCATCCGTTGAACACTCGGTAGCTACTGCCACCACGCCAGGCAATCAGATATCTACGATTGGTAGCCCGCATTATCCACCCACGCCGCTGCTTGTCTTGCCCGACCTTAGCACGGCAACCGGGCGTGCCCTCGTGGGCCTCATCCTGCTCATCTGCGGCCTGCTCGGTCTTTTCTTATTGCGCAGGCGACCTGCCACACGTGGGCCATAAGCACCGATGCTAAAATATACAGAGACCACACGTGACGAGTGGCCCCTGCTTGTTACCGTCTACTTCTTGCTCTCATCTTTGCCGCTCTCGCTTGCCACAGCAGCCTGCTTTTTCACCAATAGCGAGGCATGCTGCTCGCAAAAACGAAAACTACGCCCACCTGGCAAAAGTTGCGCGTATGCTGCCGGCTCGCCACAGGTATCACAGCGTCCAACATGAGTTTTTACTGCTTTCATCGAAAGTCCCTCCTAAGCATCTATGCCACAGGTTGAGATAACCCGCTTGTATGTGGTTGTTCCCTCTATCATATCACACACATGGGCAAAGAAGCAGTATCTTTTTTGTCTTATGTAAGACATAGAGAAGAACTTATCTATGTCTTTCCCTTCATCTCATCTTCATCTTAGCACAATTTCTACACATTTCATCATTATATACCGCTCACGTGCTATTTTTATGTAGAAAAATGTCCAATAAAGTTAAAAGTCTCAGCGAAGTGCAAAAAAAGTGCGCGTGAAGGAGGCACGTGTATACTCATAGCAGTGGTAAGCGATAGTCGTCGGGTGCCAGATTGCCCTCTAAGCATTTTTCCGTGCATTGGACTGGTAAAGGATGGATCCGGGCGAACACTGTTGAGCCTGCTCCAGGTTCTTCCGTTGAGCCTCTCTACGTTTAACAAGCACGTTGCAAGAATACTTGGGGCAAGTGCGATTATCGCTACCATGGCCAAATACCCCCTCGTGTTCCCCGCTGTGTGAGAGGTGACTGAAGCGTGTCGCAGTCACCTCTCATTTTTTGTCTTTACAGCTTTTTTCCCACGGAATAGACCTGAAATGTGCGATGCTAACGTCTTTTGTGCAAGAATGATGCAGAGGAAGATGAATGATCGAGCTAACAACTTTTTTCGCTGCCGATGAGCGGGTCCAGGTCTATCGCCCCGGTGTGTGTGCTGAGCAAGGTCGCTATGTACTGTACTGGATGCAACGCGCCCAGCGTGGCCAGGAAAATCATGCCTTAAATGTGGCCATTGCGCTCGGCAACGCACTTATATTACCTGTCATAGTTGTCTTTGTCATCGCTGAGTATCCCGCCGCCAATCTACGCCACTATCATTTTATGCTTGAGGGATTGGCACAGACGGCCCGTCACCTCGCTCGACGCCAGACACCATTGGTAATCAGACGCGGCGAGCCAGCACGTGCGATTGTCACCGTGGCAAAAGAACTTCAGGCCGCCGCTGTGATAAGCGATGAAGGAGAGTTGCGCACACCGCTCCGCTGGCGGCAGCAGGTGAGTGAACAGCTAACAGTGCCGTTTGCCTGTGTCGACGCCGATGTCGTTGTTCCCAGCAAATTCTTTCCAAAGGAAGAATGGGCAGCACGGACCATTCGTCCAAAGCTGCAACGTCTGCTCCCCACCTATCTACAACCCATTGTTGATCTGGAAACACAGCATCCGCTTAGTAGCCCACCGTGCGACCCCGGCAACGTAGAGAACCCACTCAATTACCTAGACGATTTACAAATTGATCGCAGTGTCTCGCCTTCACCCATCTATCATGGCGGACAGGACGAAGGCAAACGTCTCCTGCATCGTTTTATGACAGAGCGTCTCACGACCTACAATGTGCAGCGCAACCTGCCCGAAGTCGCTGGCACAAGCGAACTCTCGGCCTATCTACACTTCGGTCAGCTCTCTATACAGCAGATGGCATGGGAAATTGAGCAGCATGTTCCAGAGGACACAGGGAGTGCGCAGATCGACATCACAGGTGGACGTGCGGCCTATCTGGAGGAACTAATTGTGCGACGCGAACTGGCGATCAACTTTGTGCGGCGCAATCCTAACTATGACACACTGGCAGGATGTCCCACCTGGGGTCAGGCGACCCTGCGCAAACACCAGGATGACCCACGTCCCTGGCTCTACACACGCGATGAACTGGAACAGGGACGCACGCATGACGAACTCTGGAATGCCTGCCAGCACGAAATGCTGATCACGGGACGTATGCACGGCTATATACGGATGTACTGGGCGAAGAAGATTCTTGAGTGGTCAGCAAGTCCAGACGAAGCATTCAAGCATGCCGTTTATCTCAATGATAAATACGAGTTAGATGGACGTGACGCGAACGGCTATACGGGCATTGCGTGGGCAATTGGCGGCAAACACGACCGTCCCTGGCCTCCCGAACGCCCTATTTTCGGTACGATTCGTTACATGGCCCTCAGTGGCATGCAACGCAAAATGGACACACGTCTCTACATCTATCAGGTGAATAAATTAATGTGATAATGGCACAGGGGCGTGCAAAGTAGCACACCCCTATACCTCGGCCTCAACATCATCGCTGCTGACGGCAACTGGCTCGATGACAACCTCGGTTGCCTCACGAATGTCGATTTCCAGTTTTCCTTCTATCACCGAGACATGCACGACACCATTCTGCGGGATATTTGCAAGCAGGATGCGTCGGCTCAGCGGCACGGTCAGCAAGCGTTCGATGGCGCGGCGCAACGGGCGCGCACCCTGCGTCTGACTAAAGCCCTCTTTACATAGTAGGTCTATCGCACTATCATCTGCCTCAAGAGTCAAGCCTTGTTCGAGTAGACGCGCTCCCAGATCGTTCATTTGCAAGCGTGTGATAATGCGTATTTGATTCTGATCCAGCGAGTCAAAGATCACCACTTCGTCTACACGGTTGAGAAATTCTGGGCGGAAACGTTCACGCAAACGCTCCATCAAGCTCTCACGTTGTTGATCTGCCACATTCCTTCTATCGCCACGGAAACCCAGTACCATCGAGCGACCCAGCATCTCAGTGCCAATATTTGAGGTCATAATCCAGATCGCATGCTGCGCATCTACCGTATGGCCTTGTCCATCCGTCAAGCGACCCGCGTCAAAAACTTGCAAGAAGAGGTCAAAAACCTCTGGGTGGGCCTTCTCCACCTCGTCAAGCAGCACAACAGAATGCGGTCTTCTACGTAGTTTTCCGGTAAGTTGGCCTTCCTGATCGTAGCCGACGTAGCCCGGAGGGGCGCCGATCATTCGTGAAACAGCATGTTTCTCCATATATTCGGACATATCCACACGAATCAGATGTTCGTCCGAACCAAAAACCTCGGCAGCCAGGGCGCGGGCTAACTCGGTCTTGCCGACGCCTGTTGGTCCCAGGAAGATAAACACACCTACCGGACGCTGATGTGGCTTGAGGCCCGCACGAGCCACTTGAATAGCCTGTGCAACTCGTTTCACTGCTTCATCTTGCCCAACAACACGCGACCGCAAACGTGCCTCCAGGCTGAGCAGTCTATCACGCTCTTCCTGGCCCGGCGCGCGCACCGGAATGCCCGTGCGCTGCGAGATCACATCTGCAATCATTGGAGCAGTAATCAGCGGGGTCATCGTTTCCTCGCCTTGCTCATCCTGCTCAATCGAGAACACACGCGCCTGTGAACATGCCTCATCTAGGATACTACACGCTTTGTCGGGCAAACGCAGATTGGGCAAGTATTGTACAGAGAGCAGGACAGATGCATGGATTGCATCATCAGTAATCTGCGCGTGATGATGCGCCTCATACAGTGGGCGCATCCCTTTCAAAATCTCCAGTGCCTCCTCGACGGAGGGTTCCTCGATCTGGATAGGGCGCAAGCGACGCTCTAATGCCGCATCTTTCTCGATCAAACGATATTCTTGCGGCGTCGTTGCACCGATACAGCGCAAGCGTCCACCAGCCAGCGCGGGCTTGAGGATACCAGCCGCATCAATGCTGCCATCAGCAGCACGCCCCGTCCCAATCAGCAGATGCATCTCATCGATAAACAGAATGATATTGCCGCTATTCTCAGCTTCTTCCAGTACTTTTAGTAAACGCTCTTCAAACTCGCCGCGATATTTGGTGCCCGCTACGAGCGAACTTGCCGATAACTCGATCAAGCGTTTGCCACGTAGCTCAGGGGGAACTTTCCCATCCACAATCCGCTGGGCCAAGCCACCCACAATCGTCGTCTTGCCGACACCGGAGTCGCCAATCAAAATGGGATTGTTGCGATCTTTGAGCATCAACGTTTGCATCAGCAAACGAATCTCTCTATCGCGCCCAATCAGTGGCGTCAATTGTTTGGTACTGGCCTGTTTGGTCAGATCGCGCCCTAGACGTTCCAAGACAGAGTTACCGCCCTTGGCCGCCCCCTCAGGGCTGGCCCCTGGCAGATCAACGGGCAGAGCTTCCGGGCTGGCTTCGACCGATGGCACGAGTTCCAGGAGAGCACGGGCATTGCTGGCAAGGATCAACTCGATCAGTTTCGTGGGGTCAATTCCCATTTTTGTCAACAATTCGTGCGTGACGCCATCGTTCTCGCTCAACACGGCCTGCGCGATAGCACGTTCATCAACAGCGGTTGCGCCTGCGGTCAAGGCGTTGCGTTCGGCGGTAAACAGAATCTCTTTACAACGCCGTGTTGGTAAGATGGGTGTATCGCTACCGGCTTTGCCCGTGCCGAGTGCAATGCGAATCACATCACGCACTTGACGCGGCGAAAAGCCAAGAGAGCGTAAAGCATCTTGCGTGCAACCACCATCCAGTTTGGTGAGGGCGATAAAGAGATGCGGCGTTCCCAGGTAGTCTTTGCGCATGCGCCGCGCCTCGCTCAAGGCCAACTCCAAGACACTCCGTAAAAAGCGTCTATCGGGGGAATTGGATGAAGAAAAGATAGGGGCAATGATCTGGCTCTCGTCGAACACATCCAGACGTGGTTCCGCAGAACGGTCACGGCTGGCAGCCGAGGGTGAAGCGAGCCGTTGCGTGGGATCGCCATAGAGGACATAGCTCATCCAGGAGGTGTCATCGGGACGATGCTGAGCCATTGCGGTACGCGTGCGACGCAGAGCCTCACCAAGCATCATGCCATCAGCAATGTCTTGATAAAAGAGGAACGAAAACTCGCGCATACGCTGCGGAGCAATTGGCCAGCGGGTCACAAGTATAGCACCCGCACCAGCAGCCAGCATATTGCCCGCCAGACGCTCCATTGCCTCGTCACGCTCCTGCTGCGTAGACAGATTACCCGTGACAGAACGTCCTGCCCCATTGCCCGCACTCGCTGTTCGCTCCTCTTCATAGTAGCTTAAGAAGAGGAGTGGATGCTTAGGCAAGGCTTGAAACAGTTGCTCAACCGCACCCACATCCAAGCGCGAATTACCCGCCAGAGCCAAGACTGGCTCACCGGCGTTATTCATCAGCGGTGTGGGGCCGGAGTAGTGAATGACATGCGGCGCGTCCGCGCTAATACGCATACGCATTTCTAACTGGTTCGCCTGCTGACGGTAAAGAATAGAACGAGAGATCGTTTCCGATAGGGTAGCACAGAGTGTCGCAACCTCTTCTTCAGCGGCAGAACGCTCGCTGGTCGGATTCACCAGGAAGAGGATCGACAAGCCCGACGACTCACGCTTCCCACCCAATTTGCGCGTGGGACGTTCTAGCATAGACGCACGTTGCCCGCCTTGCACCAATCGCCCAATACTTAACGATTGGCAGAAATAACGCCCAGATTTCGCACTAGCATCAAACAGCAGTTCCCAGGGAATTTCAGGTGAGTTTGTGGTGATCGTGAGAGGGATATCGAGGCGGCGGAGCGCATCTTGAAGCGGTTGCGGAAGCAGCGTCTCAAAGAGAAAACGCCCCAATGTTAGCAAGGTATCGTTCACAGGAGCCAGTTTGATAGTTTGACGACGCATTTCAGCAGTCAGCAGCGTCGTCATCGATTGGGCTGCCTGCTGCAATAACCGACGCAGACGATCTCGTATCTCAGAAGAGAGTTCAGTCGTGTATTCCTGACCAACGGCCTGACCCAACGATGCCAGACCGTCAGGAAGCTCTAACCGAAATTTATACGTCTGCTCGGTGCGCAAGATGTTTAGTACGGCGGCTTGTTCCATGGATGCTTCTCTTCCACACTCTTCCCAGTGACATTTACAATGACGCGACTACGACAAAACGCTGATGAACAACGATGGTGATGACATTTCTGCAAAAGCAGTATACGGGTCAAGCCATATCAGTGTCAATAGCAGGGTTCAAAAGTTCCCATTCCATCTCTTGCCTGAACCAATGTATCGCGCCAAAGACGTGTAGCATCATAAAAAACATGAATTATCTCACATACCTGTAAAGATTGATTCATCGCTCCTATTAAGATTAGTCTCTCACACACTGGCTTGTGGGTAGCAGCTATTTTTTGCAGCTAAATTGTGTACTAACATCTGGGCGGTCTGTTGCGTTTTGAGGGCAAACGTCGCATCCTCGGTCAAAATGCCATTATAATGCAGACCAGCGAGCGCAAGGGCGGAACAGTCGCCGGGCGTGGGCAGCACACTCAGGTCTAGAGCGGGAAATGTGCCGGCTTGCCGTTGTACTAATAAGGAGTAGGGGCCATTGCCCAGGGCGGGCACATACCAGGAAAGAGTGACCGTCATTGCGCAATTTTTCGGCACAACCACGTAGCCGCCAAACATGGCTCTACCCTGCATGTCGCTGGTCATATTGGTTGGTGGACCAATCTGGTCGAGCGGGTGCCATGCGCCCGTGTAGGGATCGCCGATCATCGAGGCTGCCGCACCCGCGTGATACTGACCCGTTGGGCAGACCAGCTCTCCTTGTGCGTAGATGCCATTAGCAGGACAGGCGGCGTAGGGGCCATCACACAGTGGCTGACCCGTGTCAAAACCATCGCCCCACAAAAATTGTGCGGTCGGTGGCACATAGATACGCACATAGTCGCGGTAGGTATCCAGGCCATAGACCGGGCCAAGTTGCGCGTAGTCCAGGTGCAACTGCATGACATGCGTCGCGCCGCCATTGGCATCTAATGTAACGTTATCGTGTATGCTCGTGCGCACATATTGCGAAGCCTTGCTCGCACTCACATTGGCCTGCACAACATACAGACCATCATGGGCCATCGAGGTATCAATCTGGGCCGCATCACCATACTGCATTAATACCTGCTCAAGCTGAGGATTCGAGAAATACATCTGCAAATCTTTTGTCCGCAGATTATGCAGTACTTCTTGTCCAATTGCCAGCAACTCTGAGGGGGGGGCCTGCCGCACTTGATCGAGCAAGGTATGCTCAACACGCGAAGTGAAGAGTTTGCGTGCCGCCGCCGGGTCGCTAACGTTTTCGATAATCTCTTCCTTGCGAATACCCGCGTTATCTAGCTGATAGTAATGGAGACGATCTTCCAGATTTTGCGCTGTAATTGTCTCGTTATAGAGCGGGATATAGAGTGGGCCGGTCACCTGGAGAATATGTTCAATCAGGAACGGCGTAAACACAATCACACCATCGACATGCTGATTCATCTCCATCTGATACTGCTGAATAGCCAGTTGGGCCGAGGTAGGGAAATCGGCAGAAAGGTTTGAGTCGCGCAGGCCCCAATCAGCAAAGGGCCACCAGGAACGGTAAGCTGCTGGAGCCACTTGTCCGGCAACGGGCGTATTATTGGCGTACTCGACCAGGGCAATATCGTGCAATGAGAAGGGAGCCATGCGCCCACCATTTAGCTGTAATGTACCATATTGGCCCGTAAAACCGCCTGTCGGGCGCAGTTCTGCACGGTCCATCGTCTGCACCAGAAAGGTGCGTGGGCTGCCGACTCCCAGCAACCAGCCCAAATCACCCAGCATGCTTTGTCCCAATGCCAGCGCGGCACGCCCCTGCGGCAAAAGGGGCAAATATTGCTGCAACTGCGTCTTCTCACTCGCGCTCAGCAAGCTGCTCGGGACCGCGTCTAGCGAGAGGTATGGAACTTGGCTCTGGATATCGTCTAACAGGGGCAAAATTGTCGTGATTGTTGAATTGACAAGTGAGAGATCGGCAGCAGTAATCAGCGGTGTTTTCGAGTTGGCTCCCAATCCGCTACGTAGGTTAGGAGCTAACGTGATCGCCGTCCCCGCTAACACCTGACCTACTTGCGACACATCTTTACCAATCTCACTCCCTGCTTGTGCAGTCAAGATCAACGGGCGATACGCCGGGAAATAGTTGGAAACCAGGCTAATAATCTGCGTGTGCGTGAGAAGATGCTGCACCACGTCAAAATCGCTGCGGGCAGCCGCGAAGTCCTGTTGGGCCTGTAGCAATTTCTGGTTATCAAGCAGGCTCGACGGATGGGCTTTTGCTCCCGTGAAAAGTGTTTTCACTGCGAGCAAATGATGAACCGCACTACTCGCGTGTACACGCAAGCTGCTATAAGTATTGTAGGCACTCACACCATAGCTCGTTACGACAACGAGCGGAGTGACCAGGGCGAGTAGGAAGATCAAGAGCAACGTCACCGCAATAACCCGCTCACGTGTCGAACGCACAGCATGAACACGTTTCGTGCGCAATTTGCGCAATTTGCGCGTCTGGCGTGTTTTCAACACGGGAACACGCTCAGTGACAGGCCCCTCTTCAATAACCTGTTCCTGCGCCTTGTCATCAGGAGGAGCAAGCTGCGTACTACTCGAAAGTGAGATAGCGGTTACATCTTCATTGCTGGCTAGCACATCTACGGGCTGGCTTTGCGCTTCGCGTGGGGCTACACCCTCATCCTCTGCAACTGGAGCATTGCCCTCGACGACGGACTGGGCCTGGGCTATTGCCTCATTTTGAGACAATGTTTGCGCACTATGGACAATCTCTTCTTCTGCTACAGGTTCTATTTGTGCATGATGAAGAGTATCCTCCATATCTATGGCAAAAGATGGCGCAGTGAGCGCGTCATCTGGAGGCGACGCCAGAGCTTCGAGCGCGCCACTATTACTAGCCAAACCAGACATTATGAACCTCTACTGTACATCGCTTACATGGAACATTTTTAGAAGGAATAGACCGGTTTCTTTATAAGTATTGCTAACCTGCTCTTAAATACAACCCAAGCCGCCACTTTTAGAACGCGCTGAGTAGTATGAACGTTTCATCAACAAACACAAGAATGACTTACGGACGAGAAGGGCGATTTGTTGCTCTCTTTAATAGAATACTCCCCGAGAACAAGATGCCTGAATAGGGTGAAACGAGTCAAGGAAGCAACGTTATTGTCATGTTGAGCAGGGGAGAAGCAACGGAATCACACCAGACAAAATCTGGACATAGATATTTTTACCCTAATAACACTTATTTTATTATCATGTATCTTACATCAAAAATTTACACGTTAATTTTCAGAAAATAACATCGTATTCGTAAAATTTTTAATTCACCATCTACACAATTAAAAGCATTTGCCCATGCTCTCCCTTGATGAAAGGGAAAAACATGAGCAAACGCTTTAGCTGATGGTCAATTTTTGTCTATGGCGGGCAGGAGACTGCATGGCTATTTCACGACACTGGCCCGCGCAATCAACATCTGCTGCGCTCCGTGTATCAAGGCAGTAGACGCTCCGTTGACCGCTGCGCCAGAGCCACAGGATGTATTACCTTTGACAAGGACATTAAACGCATACGTGATGTCGATATTGAGCAGAATAGGCGGGTTCGAAGCAGGAGGCGTATAGCCAACTCCACAAATGCTGTTAGAGATAATCTTGTCGTGGTTGCCAGCATCCGAGATGCCCGCCTGATAACCAGCAGGGGCTCCATTAAAGATATATCCGCTGACGTTATTCACAGCATCATTGGTAATCGTATTTTTGTAGATTTGCACATTTGTCGAAGTCGAAGGTGCAAGGCAGTTATTGGCATTATTGGGATCGACTACGAGGTCCGAAAGCCAGACGCCAACATCATTGCCAACCACATTATTATTCGACACATGCACATTCGTTGTCAGATTACCACCATAGCAGGAGCCTCCAAAGAGGAGGATACCACCAGAAGAGGCAAAGTTCATACCAGTATATGAATTGCCTGTTACCGTGTTATTGAACACGTTTGCTTGCGCTCCATACCCCACCTCGATCCCATTCTGAGCGATAAAGTTGACTGGCCCAAGTCCGGTGACAGTATTACTTTCGATCTTCACCAAGCTACTGGTTCCATTCACCACAATACCGCCCTTCTGGTAGCGCGAGATGTGATTATGCATGATATGACCAGATGAGGTGGCCCCATAAGCGAAGTAGATACCCACACCATGTTGGCTACCATTGAACGGCACTTCGCCAATGTCATGAATGAATGAGTTGGATATCACGACACTTCCACCATTATTCACGATGCCAAAGTAATTCGCGCCATAAATCTCAGAGCGTAGCACCTTGCCTGTTGCACCAGGACCATAATATACCCCTATATTGCAACCAGATGCATTGAGTACCGCATTGTACGTTCCGGTCGGATTAATCACCGCCGCAGTCAAGTTCATTCCATCGCGATAGAAACCTGTGGGAGTACAGGTCAGCCCTGCCGCATGAGCGTCCTTAACAGAAATAAATTCTACAACCCCTACCAGTGTTAAAGCGACGACAGCTAGAAGAACCACGGACATTGAAAATAGTCTTCTCATATACTTCTGCCTTCCTTCCTATTACACTACTGTGTGCATAGGTGTATGCAAATAAAAATGAAGTAAAGCCCCTTCAATACCTCATCATAAATATAGCACCATATTGTCATTTTGCCAAGTTTTTATCAATCACATATTTATCAC
>DAICZM010000459.1 GCA_027311145.1 Ktedonobacterales bacterium | reverse complement strand
CATATATACTCACAATCTTTGGCTAACTAGTAAAATGTATAATCCAGTCTGCTTTTGGGTAAAGTTGGAGTGCTTCTTTACACGCATCTTTTATTCCTTGTTCGTCATAAGGATCAATTGTTGGTAATATTTCCATTTGCAAGTGAAAATGTCTATCCACAAAATCTTTAAGACTTTGAGCTGCTTTTAAACCTTGCACAGTGGTCAAATTTAGTATTATGTCGGGCCGAAGATATTTTACGACCAACATATCAGGAATACCGCGTCCTCCGGTAAGCAATAGTAAAGCCTTTGTCATAAGTTTACCCCTCTCTTGTTGTAATCTCACTTTTTCTTCTTAACCTTAGCTGACATATCGCTACGATAAAACCAATACAAACTCTTACACAATCCCAAACTGCAGGATCATCCCTCTCCGAGGAATGCCAGCAAATCTTTGTACCAGGATTTGTCTGCGCTGGCTTTTTCGCGTCCCGCTTTGCGCACTTTTTCGACAATGGCAGCGGCAACGATTTGCCGCGCTTCATAATTCGTCAGCTTTAGCCATTTGGGGTAATAGCCTGACAATTGTGAAGAGACATACTTCCCTTGCATACGCTCAATCTCTAGCTTATACCTTTCCGCCTGGCCGATTTCAGGGTCTACGGGTGGTGTTTCAAGTGTCATGCGTCCATAGCCGCTAGAGGTTTTCGCTCCTATCCCATAGGTTTTAAGAGCCAATTCTAAGATATCAAATGTCCTTGTAAGCCATGTTTTGTCATCTAGATCAGGTGCAGTCAAAGCAATGATATATTTGCCCGTCGCGCTCAGAAATGGTATTGGGTTAGGGTTATCCTTGTCAGTTGGCGCACTGCCTTTTTTCTCCTGATAGTAATCCTCATGATGAACAGTGATGACATCAGAATGAAGCGGCAATTTGTTATGCCCTGAATCAGGAACGTAGAGCGCGTCAAAGAAGGTGATATAGCCAGCATCATCAGTATCACCAAATACTACTTTATATGCCTCACGCTTTGCTGACCACGCATCTAGATGCTGGCGCGCATAGCTAGCAGTTAACCCTTTGAGCGCGCTGCCGGGGATATACGGGACTCCATAGGTACGATGCAACGCAATAGAGGTTTCTAAGACACTTTCACTGCCAAGCCCAACAATCATACGCCCCTGCACAACTGCATAGCGTATCTCTGCTTTGGCCGATTTAAGCGTCTTCTCCCATTGTTTGTAAAATGCGACATATGCAGATGGTGTCGAAAATGAAGCAACATCAGCAACCAATCCGCTGCGATTCTCAGGATCATCGCGTTCCTGCGACACAATATATTTATCAAGCCAGAGACCAGCATGCCGTTCTTTACCCTTGAATATTTCTCCATTCAAGGTTACGAGGCGACTACGACGACTGTTCATTAGTCCTCCTTCTTACCATCTTGTGAGGATTGTGAATCCTCACTCGCCTCTACACCCAATATAGACTGCGCAAAACGCTTATACCACAGCAATGCCGCCAAAACCTGTTGGGTAAGCAGCATATAGGCACTCAATTCTGAATTGCGCGCCTGTTCTAACAACACTCCTCCACTCGCTTTACCAAGCGTACTTGCAAGGTCAGTTAATAACTGTGTCTGGCTCTTTAAACCTCGTGCCTCCACAAAGGTCAGAGCCTGCGCCAGACCAGCAGTACGGATAAGAATGGGCAATTTATGAGCCATTGCCCCATAACTTCTTTGATCTTCTTTTTTCACTGCTGAAACATGCTTGTGTGCCTCAACAGCATATCTCTGATCGCGCGTAAGCATTGATTACAACCCCTCCTGCGTCATCTGCACATGACAGAGACCACGCCCAACTGTTGCTTTGCCGCCGAACTGGATCACCTGTTTTGTAATATCCTGAATAATTTTTTGAGTCTCTTTTACGGTTAACTTAGATGCTGGCAGAGGACTAAAGAGAGCTAAACCAGTAAGAATGGTTTCAGCAGGTAATGCTTCTTCATACCAGAGGCCGCCATCTTGTACCGTTTTAGAATCTTCCTTCAGCTTGATACGAGCCGTGATTTCAGTGGCAGTTTCGACGAGGAAGCTAAAAACATCGTCATGCACAATACAGATACGTTCGGCCAGCATTTGCCCCCAATCACTATCAGCAGGAAATACCTGTTCCCCTATCCATTTCGCCCAAGTGGCTACATCCTCCGCCCCACCAGCCTGGACAGTAAAATCCAGGTCTTCAAGATAGACTTTTGTGGTGTTTTCCAGTGTAATCTTGCTCGTTTGTGGATTGGCAACAAGGCAACCCGCTACATTTGCAATACGGGGAACTTTTGTTGGTAACCCTTGTATTCCTGTATCTGCAATATCACGAGCCAGCCGTCGAAGCACATAGGGACAGGTGACCCAGGCAAAGGTTCCAGCCAGACTACGCACAGGGAACAGGAGCAAACGCTGATCTGAAAATTGTACCGAACTGGCAGCATATTCATCTGACAGACCGACCTCTGCACCAAATACTTGCGCGAGTTTCTCTTTTGGGCAAAGGCTGCGTAGCGAACCTTTAAGCGATGAGCCGGGCAAAAATGGTAATCCAGTGGCCTTTTCACGTGCGATAGGTAGATCAATCACACCAACGCCCTGACCTGTTCCAGCATGTAATGGCGAGAGGGCATGAATAAAAATCAGTTGTGTATTCACGACTATTACTCCTTATAAAGAGTCAAAAAAGGCTTTTAAAACATCGGTTTGTCCATTGAGAACTTCTATTGTCTTTGCTTCATCTGGTGTTAATACTGCTGATACTATATGTGATTTCGTACCTTTCTCAATCAGGAGAAGATTCTGAGTCTCGACACGAGGCCCATCTAACAAAATTGCCAACCCGACTGCCCGACCATCACTGCATAATATAGGCCGTAAAATAACTGGACTGGCGAAACGTTCTCCCATTTTTCCTTCACCAATCCCTTTCAGAGTGAGATCAGGAGGCGTACCATCCACAAAGTGAAAGATTATTGGTAGCCCGAAAGCAGCGCGCGGAAATTTATTAATGATACGATGCGCATTTCCATGCCCACCCTCAGTACGAGTCAATCGGCGAATTGCATGTGGCTCAGGCCAGACAAAATTTTTCACCTGCCGATCAAATTGACGAAATCGCTGTAACTTCTTGATGAGCGTATTCCATGCAAAAATAGCATCACGATCTGATACCAATTTCATCCGTATATTCTGACTTAAATGAGGGACTCCTGCTGGATATACCCCTGCAATAACAAACTCTTGCAGCTTTTTTTGTATCCAATCCTTTACTGTAGCTGAGGGTGGGACTTCTTGAGTAGTAACAGTCTTGTTGTCGATTTTAGTCAACCGTAATGCACCAAAGCCACGCCGTGTCCGTGCGCCAATTCCACCAAACGTTTCCCATGCCCAAAGAGCCGCTTCTATTTCATTTTTATGGGCTTCTGGAAATGAAATGGTTAGAAGAAATGCAATACCTCTTTTCACATATCTATATGGAGGATTGGGTTTCTCTAGCTCCTCTTTTGTTTGTTGTAAAGGAAATGCTGCATAGGCGGGAATATTATTAGCTGGTTTAGCTTCATTACGTCCACGAGCATTTTTTGAGACCTGAAATGCTTCTATATCTCCACCTGGTTTGAGTACATCCACACTTATCTGTACAGTATCGGTGTGAGCTACTATTTCATCACCCTTCTTATACGCTTTGCCCCATATCCTGTCCTCTTCCGCTTTCATCTTTGCCAGATCGCCGTTAAACTGCCCACCCCGACATGCACGCCACCAGAAGCGTAAATGACCACGAATCTCTGTACCACGAATGGGTGTGACTGTATCCGTTTTGCCAGGGGTGACACCACCGCCAAACAGGGGCGTAATAAGTTCGTATTCGCGCACCTGGGTTATTATGCCTTGTGCAGGTTTTTCAATAACG
>DAICZM010000458.1 GCA_027311145.1 Ktedonobacterales bacterium | reverse complement strand
GGAGTAGGTCCCAAGGGTTGGGCTGTTCGCCCATGAAAGCGGCACGCGAGCTGGGTTCAGAACGTCGCGAGACAGTTCGGTCTCTATCCGTCGTGGGCGCAGGAAGAGTGCAGGATGTCATCTTCAGTACGAGAGGACCGAGATGGCTCGACCGCTGGTGTGCCAGTTGGGATGCCAATCCCAGAGCTGGATAGCTATGTCGAGAAGGGATAAGCGCTGACAGCATCTAAGCGCGAAGCCGCCCCTCAGATGACTCTTCCCACCTTGAAGAAGGTCAAGATCCCAGGGAGACGACCTGGTTGATAGACCGCATGTGGACGCCTGGTAACAGGTGAAGCAAAGCGGCCCTAATGATCGAACGGCTTGTTTTCAACAGTATCGAAAGCGGATGGGAAAACGTGAAAGAAGCTGCGAACTTGTGGAGAAGTGAAGGTGTAGGCGACACCGGCGTCACAAGGCAGGAAGCGGCAAAATTGAGGTATGATCTCTTTTGGTAGATGGTACAGAGAATCCACTGAACCGGAGAGGCTTGCTCGCAGAGCAGGCCTTTTTGTGTTGTGTTGTGTTGTGTGACACAGAGGAAGATGAGATGCAGATATGATGCGTATAGATTTCCACACGCATATTTTCCCTCCCGATATATGTCAACAGCGCGAACGCTATTGCGCTCGCGATCCCTGGTTCAATCAACTTTATGGCAACACTCGTGCACGGCTAGCGACAGCTGAGGACCTGCTCGCAGAGATGGACGGAGCGGGCGTTACTGCCTCTGTCACGTTCTCGTTTGGCTGGACAGACCCTGGTCTCATCGAGGCATCGAACAGCTATGTGTTAGATGCGATGCATCGCTATCCTGGGCGTCTCTATGGCATGGCGGTCTCTTTGCCAACAGATGGCATGCGAGCTGTATACGAGCTAGAACGATGCGCTCAGGCGGGTATGATTGGTCTTGGTGAACTGATGCCGCATGGACAGGGCTATCGTTTAAGCGATATATCACTCTTAGCCCCCCTGCTTGATGTCGTGAAACACTACAATCTGCTAGTACTTTCACATTGTAGCGAGCCGATAGGGCATCTTTATCCGGGCAAGGGAGATGTTTCACTACAAGATGTCGTCGCGTTCCTCACTGCTTTTCCTCAAGTGCGTTTCATTGCCGCACATTGGGGTGGGGGATTGCCTTTTTATGCTTTGATGCCAGAAATCCAACGCATTACCGCCAATGTATGGTATGATACGGCTGCGACCGCCTATCTCTACCGCGATATGATTTTCCCTGTCGTAGCGCGTCTTGTAGGCGCGGAACGGATACTTTTCGCTAGTGATTATGGCCTCTTGCGCCAGCAGCGGGTGATTGAGCATATCACACGTGCTGGACTGAGCGAAGAACAGGTAGCAATGGTGCTGGGACGCAATGCACAGGCACTTCTCGGTATCGAAAACAAAGGGTAGCATTTTTCATGCGAGTGGTTTCTCTCGGCAGTGGTAGCAGTGGTAATGCACTCCTCGTTGAAGCAGGGCCGCAAGGACGTACCAAATTGCTGGTCGATGCAGGTTTGAGTGTAAGAACACTGGCAAAACGTTTGCAAGAACTTGGTACGGAACTAGCGCAGATTCGCGGCATACTGGTTACGCATGAGCATAGCGACCATGTGAGCGCACTACCTGCACTGCTAAAATACAATACGACACCTATCATTGCCGATAGACGCACGCATCAGGCTATTGAGACTAGCGTGAAAGCAGGCATGTGGCGCAGCGATTCAGGCAAACTGGTCTCAACACAGATGAATGAGCTGGACGTGCTACCACTAGAGGAATTGCCGATAGGTGGGCAACGCATGATAGGTGATATTGGCGTGACATCATTTGCGACCTCGCACGATGCTGCTGCTCCTTGTGGCTATCTGCTGAAGGCGGGCGGGTGGCGCGTGTGTATTGTGACTGATACCGGATATGTTACGCCGGATATGCTTGCAGCCATGCAACAAGCTGATCTGCTCATTCTGGAAGCCAATCATGATAAAGAGCGTTTACTACATGGTCCTTATCCCTGGCATCTCAAAAAGCGTATTCTTAGTCAGATGGGTCATCTTTCTAATGAGCAGGCGGCGGAGGCGGTATGGCGTATTTGGCGTAGCGATGGTATACGCTGGCTCTGGCTAGCTCATCTCAGTCGCACTAATAATACACCTGAGCTGGCACTGCAAAGCGTGCGCGAGTATTTGCTCTCTGCTGGTGCGAATCTACATCGTTGCCAGATTGCCACCTTACCGCCGGGCATGGGCCATGTGTGGGACTCAACACAGCTGTGGTAAAGTCGATAGTCTCGAAATTTTCAAAAAATGCTTGACGAGCCTGTGAGAGTATGCTATCATAATGGCCAGCATATGGGTGGCTAGCTCAATGGTAGAGCACGTGACTCTTAATCACTAGGTTCAGGGTTCGACTCCCTGGCCACTCACCAGAAGACCGCTTTCTCAAATAGAGAAAGCGGTTTCTTGCGTTTCTATGATCTCCTCAGTGCTGGTAGCGTGCAAATTTTCTGTTTGTGATCTGTTTGTCAGATAATTACTGAGAATTGTGATGTGATTGTAATATGCACTGACTATGCTTATACATAGAAGATGTTGCCTGCACAGGTGGTGGGTTCCCTGGCAGAGCAACGTCCTTCCGTGTTTAGACCATGAAATGTCGTTGCGCGTGTTTAGCGCACATCTTTATAGCGGTTGACGATGGGCAGACGGCGGTCACGCCCAAAAGCTCGCGGTGTAATCTTCACGCCCGGCGGAGCCTGACGGCGTTTATATTCGCTGATATCCACTAAATGCATCACACGTTCAACTGTTGTGCGCTCAAAACCCATGGCGATCAGTTCCTCGAAGCAGCGATCATCTTCAACATAGGCTTCAAGAATTGCATCGAGGACCACATACGGCGGTAGGCTATCCTCATCTTTTTGATCTGGGCGCAATTCTGCCGAAGGTGGTTTGTCAATAACCGCTTGTGATATCACCGCTTCGTTGCCAATACTATTGCGATAACGGCACAGATCATAGACCAACATTTTGAACACATCTTTCAGCACCGCGAAGCCGCCTGCCATATCACCATACAGCGTGCTATAGCCGGTGGCCATCTCCGATTTGTTGCCTGTTGTTAGCACCAGCGAGCCGAAACGATTTGAGATTGTCATCAGAATATTCCCGCGAATACGCGCTTGCAGGTTTTCTGCTGCCAGACCCGGATATTCGTCTCCGAGTGCAGGACGCATCATACGCAGCGATGTGCGAAAAGTCTCTTCAATAGGAATGCTCAGGTAGCGGATCCCAAGTTTCTCTGCCAGGTCTTGAGCATCGCTCTTACTGCCTTCAGACGAATAGCCAGAGGGCATTGAAACCCCGAGAACATTCTCTGCTCCCAGTGCGTCAACCGCTATCGCGGCGGTGAGTGAGGAGTCAATGCCGCCAGAGAGACCAATAATAACCTGTTTGAAGCCTGTTTTGCGCACATAGTCGCGCGTTCCCAGTACGAGTGCAGCATAAACTTCTTGCAAGCGTGACATTTTTGGCTCGCTTCGTTGCGCGGCTCCTAGTACAACATGGTTGTGAACTCGAGGTGGTGTCAGCGGGCGTGTATCAATAGGAATGATAGGGACCTTTTCATCATGTCCTTGCCAGCGTTCCTGGCGACGGCGCGGATCGTGCAAGCGGCCACGAAAGACGGAGGCTGTATCCAGGTCTACGACTAACAAATCTTCGACAAACTGCTTTGCACGCGCGATCAGCAATCCCTGCTCGTTTAAGACCATGCTCCCACCATCGAAAACCAACTCATCCTGTCCGCCTACCATATTGAGATAGGCTACAATCACGCCGTTGTCGGCGGCGCGTGTGGAGATCATTTCCTCACGCACATTGCCCTTGCCAGAATAGTAGGGCGAGCCATTAATAT
>DAICZM010000457.1 GCA_027311145.1 Ktedonobacterales bacterium | reverse complement strand
TCTGCGTGTTATTATTCAGTTGGATGCTATACCAGTCCCAACCGCCGCCTGTCAATGAGAGGAAATTGCCCCACTGATGATCCATCCATGCCTGTCCAGTGATTTGCACAGGTTGGTTGTGATCGATCAGCATGCCAGAAACAGCCATCAGCGGACGCGAGTAGTAGTACGAGAAACCACCCAGACCATAGGTAATGAGGCCATTGCCATTATGCAACACAGCAGGCTTTAAGCCCTGGAGATGCAGATCAAGCGCATAGTTGGGCATGGCAGCAACAAGATGATCTGAACCATTTACGCCCTGCATCAACCAGTTGCCAACCTGTTCATTAAAGCCTGCCGTGGATGTGCCGTTAGGAATATTTGCGTTCGGCTCTGTCTCAATCTGCTGTGTATAGTGAAACTGCCCGCCAGTAACATCGCTGATGGCAAAATGGGCGGCATACACGGGTGGCAGATCGCTGCGCAGAGCCTGGAAAATCACAAACTCAAAGCCATAGCGATGGACCTGTCCATTCGGCTCAGTCGCGTTTAGATGACCTGTATAGTACCACCACTCCGTCAAGTCACGATGCGCAGCTTCATCCTGCGGGAAACGCACGGGCGGCAATTGCAAGGCCGTTTGCTGCTGACTCACAGCGGGCAATTGGGCCGAGGATGCTACCACACCTGGAAATCCGCACGAAGCCAACAAGAGTGCAAGCAGTGCCAATACACCCGCCGCTACTACACGCTGTTTCTTTGCATGAAAGTTCATCGCTTGCCTCCAATCTCGACATTCGTTTGTCCACTCTCACTCCCTGTTCCTTCAGCAGTAGCAGACTCTGCCTCTAGCGCATATTCTGCCAATGCGGGCGGATGTCTCTGTACACCAGCGAACGGCAACCACCAGTTCCAGTTTCCAAGCAGGCGCATCGTGGCAGGAACCAGCAGGCCACGCACCAAGGTAGCATCAATCACGACAGCCAGAGCCATACCGATACCAAGCGCCTTGACAAGAATCACATCCGCAGTGGCAAAACACAGGCTCACCACCACAACAATCACCGCGGCACTGGTAATGATACCTCCACTGCGCTGCAAGCCCAATGCGACTGCGCGCGTATTGTCGCCCGTTTGCCAGAAAGCTTCCTGCACACGCGACAATAAGAACACCTCATAGTCCATCGAGAGACCAAAGAGCGAACAGAAGAGGAGAATCGGACTTGTCGCCTCCACAAAACCCAACGGTGTGAAGTTTAACACTTGATGCAGAAAGCCATCCTGGAAGATGATGACCAGCGCGCCATAGCTTGCCAGAATGGAGAGCGTGTTCATAATAATCGCTTTGAGCGGCAGCACGACCGAGCGGAAGAGCAGGAACAGCACGATGTAGGTCGTGATCGCTACGATCAATGCTGCAATTGGGAAATCGCCATACAACGAATTGACGTAATCAATATCAGCAGCCGTGCCACCAGTCACGAGAACCACGATGCCGTTGCCAGGGTTGGTATTGCGAATCGCTTCGACAAGTGCCTGCGAATGCTGATCAATCATGCCATATTTGCTGATGACCTGGATGGAAAGCGTATTGCCCACAACCGTCGATTTGAGCAAGGCTGCGAGATACGGGTCTGAAATCAGTTGCGGATGCGTATACAACAATTGATATTGAGCGAGTGTCAGGCGCGGATCAGCACTGACGATACTATCCACGCGCTTTGTGTTGGGGTCAGCCTCGATACGCTTGACGTAATAATACAGGTTGCGAATATTATCTGGCGTCAGTACATTGCCCTGTGTCTGCACAGCCAGGATAATCGGCGTCGTCTCGCTGGCATCAAAGCGTTGCGCGATCAGATCATAGGCGGCACGCGATGGCACGCTTTTCGGCAGAATTGAGGCATCGGGCGCGGAGAAACGCACGCCCAGAAAAGGTGCACCAAAGCCAAGTAGCAAGAGCAGAATAGGCACCAAGACACGCACCGGGTAGCGCATCACAAAATTCGAGAGCCGATACCAGAAGCCATGATGAATTTCGTTTGATGCCGATGCCGACCGCCGCCAAAAGGCAGGAAGACGCACGGGCAAGGCGTTCACTCGCAGACCAATAATCGCGAGCATAGCGGGCAACAGAGTGATTGCCGCCAGCACGGCCAGCAAGACCACCAGCACACCACCCATGCCCACTGAGCGCAACATATTGATATGAAAAAAGGTCAGGCCAAAAAGACCAATCGAGACAGTCAGACCAGAGAAGGCAACTGCGCGTCCGGCGGTCGCAACAGTCAACGTCACCGCATCTTCAATACTTCGTCCATGCCCTAGCTCTTCGCGGAAACGACTGACGATAAAGAGCGAATAATCAACTCCTAAGCCCAGACCAAAGAGCGTTGTGATATTTAAGACGAAGATAGAGAGCGGTGTCAGATGTCCAATGCCAAAAATTAGCGCAAGCGCGATGACAACCGCAAACCCACCAACCAGCGTTGGCAAGATGGCCGCAATCACCGAACGGAACACGAGCAAGAGCGCAATCACCGCAAACGGAAAGGCGAGAATTTCAGCACGGCGCAGATCGTTCTCACTGACGACTTGAATATCTTGATAAAAGACAGCTCCACCGCCAACGCTCGTTTTGAGGTCTGGCACGACATGCAGACGCTGCTCAAGTTGAGGCAAAAATGCTGAAACATTATTGGGATCGGCATTTACGATGACGTTAACATAGGCCGCGTGGCGATCAGTCGAAATCTGACGCGGATTATCCGTGAAAGAGACGATTTGCGCAACTGTTGACCAATGTTGTAAACCTGCCAATGCCTGCTGCGCCTCCGCGATAAATTGTGGGCTGTCCGCTGTATAGCGCTGGCTGGTAAAAATCACCTGCACGATGTTTGTATTCAAGTGCGTCTTTTGGGCCAGCAAGTCAAGAGCGCGTTGTGACTGCGCATCAGGGCTGGTAAAGCCGCCCGGTTGCAAAACCTGACTGGCCTGTGGCGCAAACGGCAACGCGACCAGAACAGCAACCATCCATATACCCACAATCAACCAGCGGAAGCGGGTGGCGATCTTGCCCAGATGGTAGAACATGATAAAGCCTTTCTGTATGAAACATGCGAATAGAGGAAGCAAAATACCTGCGCATGAAAAAAGTCATCATCCTCTGTTCACAATCAATGACGCACACTGCTTCACTGAGGGGTAATCCCGTGTTATTACAAGTCTATCGCACGTCAACAACTGTTGTCATCAAATTTCAGTCACAACCTCTACGTTTTCTTGTCAGAAGACACGTTTTCATGATACACTACAGTTACTCTGATGCAAACCCTCCGGCCTGTTGTAGGGAAGCAGGCCATTCCTGCTCGCACATGCTCAATGGCGCAAGCAGTGTTCCTACCTAGATGCTCATACTACCTGTCCAATGAGCATCACAATGGTAGATAACGTCCTGAGATAAAGGAGTTTTTCGATGGCGAAATCATCCGCTAACCAAGAACAAAACAAACCCTCCGCTCAGCATGAAGAGATCAAGGTCATCGCGGTCAATCGCCAGGCATACCACGACTACTTCGTCGAGCAAACCTTTGAAGCTGGTATCTCGCTGGTTGGCACAGAGATTAAATCGATTCGCGAAGGGCATGCCAACCTACGCGGCTCCTACGCGATGGCCCGCAAAGGCGAGATATGGCTGGAGAACGCGCATATCGCGGTCTACGAGCATGGCAACCGCTACAATCATGAGCCGATGCGCAACCGCAAACTCTTGCTGCACCGCCGCGAGATTGACCAGCTTTTGAAGCGCGTAGAAACCAAAGGACTCACGCTGATCCCCCTCAAACTCTACCTCAAAGGCGGCAAAGCAAAAGTCGAGATTGGTCTCTGTCGCGGTAAAAAACTCTATGATAAGCGCGACGCTATCGCAGAACGCGAGACAAAGCGCGAGATCGAACGTATTGTCCGAGGAAGGTAATTAC
>DAICZM010000456.1 GCA_027311145.1 Ktedonobacterales bacterium | reverse complement strand
TTACAACATCCCGACGTGCAGATTGTAGCGGTTTGGGATGAACTGCCGGAGCGCGGTCGCCGTGAGGCTGAACGCCTGGGTGTTCCTTTTTATGAAAGCCAATCCGAACTGTTGGCCCAGTCTGCTATTGATGGCGTCGTTATTGGTACGCCAACTGATATGCACCGCGATGTCATGATCGCGGCTGCTCAAGCTCACAAGCATATTTTCACCGAAAAGGTGCTTGCTCCAACGTTGCGCGAGTGTCATGCTATCCTGCACGCAGTCCAAGCCAATCAGGTTAGACTTATGGTCTCGTTGCCGCGTCTGAATGCAAGCTACACACTGGCCGTTCAGGAGATTGTGCGCAGCGGGCTGCTCGGCACACTGACCCAGGCTCGGGTTCGGCTTTCGCACAATGGAGCGATTAGTACAACAGAGAATCCGCATGGCTGGCTGCCGGAGCATTTTTTTAATCTGCAACAGTGTGCGGGCGGAGCGATGATTGATCTCGGCTGTCATCCGATGTACCTGACGCGCCTCTTCCTGGGATTGCCGGAAAGCGTGAGCGCGAATTATGGCTACGTGACCGGACGCGAGGTTGAGGATAATGCGATTGTCATTTTGCGCTATCCCCAGGGTGCGTTAGGCGTGGCCGAGGCTGGCTTTGTCAATCGCCACTCGCCCTTTGCCATTGAGGTGCATGGCACTGAGGGCAGCTTGCTCTATGACACGATAGATAATCGTCTGCTTGTGCGCAGCCCACAGTTTCACGGCGGGCAGCAATGGACAGCGTGGACGGAGATGCCAGCGGAGCGTCCCTCGGCTTTCCAGCAGTGGGTGGCGCACATTCAGCAAGGGAGCGATGCCACTGAAAATGTGCAGATGGCACTTGATCTCTCGCTGTTGATGGAGGCGGCGAATCGTTCAGCCGTTGCTAATGCACCTGTGCGTCTGGCAGACATTACAAACGCTCAATAATTGTGGCGATGCCTTGCCCAACGCCAATACACATAGTTGCCAGACCGTAGCGTCCGTCGCGCCGCTCCAGCTCATAGAGGAGTGTGGTCAGGATGCGTGCCCCGCTGCAACCAAGTGGATGGCCGAGGGCAATCGCTCCACCATTAACGTTCAGGCGGTTCTGGTCAATTTCCAACTCGCGCACACACTGCAAGACCTGAGCCGCGAAAGCTTCGTTGAGTTCGATCAGGTCCATCTCTTTGATGCTCAGGCCTGCGCGCTGGAGGACCTTGCGTGTGGCAAAGATGGGGCCAAGCCCCATGTAGGCGGGGTCAACGCCTGCGACCGCCGAGGCGACGATGCGCGCGCGTGGTTTCAGGCCAAGCTGCTGTGCCCGACTGCTCGCCATCAGCACGAGAGCCGCCGCACCATCGTTGATGCCTGCAGAATTGCCCGCTGTCACGCTGCCATTCTTGCGAAAGACGGGCTTGAGAGCGGCAAGCTTCTCCAGCGTGGTATCGGCGCGTGGATGCTCGTCAAGGGCGACAATGGTAGATTCGCCCTTTTTCTGCGGAATGCTGACGGGCAGTACCTCGGCGGAGAAACGCCCTGATTGCTGAGCCGCGACTGCCCGCTGCTTACTTTGCAGGGCATATTCGTCCTGCTCCGTGCGCGTGATCTGATGGCGTTCCGCGATATTCTCTGCTGTCTCGCCCATGCTATAGGGATGATAGAGAGCGGAAAGTTTGGGATTGAGGAAACGCCAACCGAGCGTTGTGTCCTCTAGTTTCATGTTGCGTGCAAAGGACGTATCGCTTTTGCCCAACACAAAGGGTGCGCGCGTCATGCTCTCGACGCCACCCGCGACAAACGTATCGCCCATGCCTGTCTGAATGGCCTGGGCCGCACTATTGACAGCTTGCAGGCCGGAGCCACACAGGCGATTGACGGTCTGGCCCGCGACCTCGACAGGCAGACCCGCTAGCAAGAGGGCCATACGCGCGACATCGCGGTTATCCTCGCCTGCTTGATTAGCACAACCAAGCACGACATCTTCGATGCTACTGGGTTCAACGCTGGCACGTCGTATCGCCTCGGCAATCACCAACGCCGCCATATCGTCGGGGCGTACATCTTTCAAGCTACCGCCATAGCGTCCAATAGGGGTGCGCACAGCGGAAAGGATAACCGCATCTTCCATAGCTACTCAATCCTTTCGGTGGGGGAAACAGGGCCTTAACGACCGTGAAATTCGGGGTTGCGCTTCTCGATAAAGGCCCGCATGCCCTCGCGCATATCCTCGGTGGCGAAGAGCAGGAAGAAGTTCTTGCGCTCGATCTCAAGCCCCTCACTCAACGAGGTCTCGAAAGCGGCCAGTACAGACTCTTTGCCGAGACGTGCAGCCAGCGGCGGACGTTGCGCAATAACCTTTGCCAGCTTGACCGCCTCGTTCAGATGTTCGCCTTTGGGCACAATGCGGTTGACGAGACCATGCGCGGCCATCTCCTGAGCGGTAAATGGCTCGCCCGTGAGGACCATCTCCATCGTGCGGAATTTGCCAAAAGTGCGCGCCAGCCGCTGTGTGCCGCCTGCGCCGGGGATGACGCCAATCTTGATTTCAGGTTGTCCGAAGCGCGCATTTTCCGACGCGATAATCATGTCGCAGTGCATGGCCAACTCACAACCACCACCGAAAGCGTAGCCACCAACAGCGGCAATCAGTGGCGTGTGAATGCGGCGAATGCGCTCCCATGCCTCAAAGCCACCAACCATCATCTCAATCGGTGACTTATCGGACATCTCTTTGATATCGGCTCCGGCGGCGAAGGCTTTCTCGCCTGCTCCCGTCAGCACGATGCAGCGCACAGATTCGTCGCGGTCGAGATCTTCAAAAGCGTTAGCCAACTCGGAGACCAGGGTGAAATTGAGGGCGTTAAGTTCTTTGGGACGATTTAAGGTAACAACGGCGATAGCTTCATCGCGTTCAACGAGGATATATTGATATTCTGCCATAATCTTCCTCACTTACCAGGGCGCGCAACTCGCAATGGTTGCATGCCGTCTGGGGTCGCCAGCGATGCGATGCTGGCACTGACAGACCACAACGTAAATTGACATCTATAGTCTATCACATCGTCCTGGGAAGCGATGGGCGGGGATGACGACTGAAAATTAATCCAGCTTATTCCTTGCTGGTTTTATCGGCTATCCACAGAAGCGACAGGATGGCGGGAACAATATAAGGGAAGATACCATAGAGTGTGTCGCTCACAGAGTGGGAACGGCTATCGACGGCAATAAATACCTGGATACAAAAAGCCAATAGTAGCAAGACCAGTAGCGCACCTTGCCAGGAGATCGGATAGTAGAACCAGCCCCAGGGACGAAACCAACGATTTTTCATCATACTATTGCTCCTTTCATAACGCAGCATGTTTCTATGCTACATGGTAGAATAGAATATGTAGCCATTGCAATGTCTTGAGTGCTATGCCCTTGTGTTGCAGAGATTGCTCAAAGTTTGCATAAGCCAGTTCGAGGAGAGCAACATGACCAACCGCTGGAGTCATCCTCCGTCGCGCTAGCCACCCGCCGAGGTGGCACGCGGGAAAGGATGGCTGATACATGCGCAAACGCTATAAAAACAAGAAATGTAGTTGTGCGCTATGCAAACCGTATAAACGCGGCTGTGCAGTGCGCTGGAAGGCGCGTGAGCTGGCGCAACGTAAGCTTTTTGAGCGCGAAAAGCTCTTCGTGGAAAAAGGACAATCCTATAAAAGCGTGTCCTCGGAGTAGAGATGCAGGGACCGATGATGGAGAGTAACACATTAGTTTCCATCATCGGTCCCTGCATCTCTGTCAAACGTGATTGCCCATTTTTTGCAGGGAAGGGAACGGACGGGCAACCGCACCGTGTGGAGGAAGACGGGCAACCGCATCGTGTGGAGGACAGGGCGTGATTATGCTCTTTAAAATTTTAAAGCGGATACGAACCCGTTCACCATATCTGGATTAATTTTTTAAAGAGC